>CAZEDN010000182.1:0-2511 GCA_964510905.1 uncultured Candidatus Peribacteria bacterium | reverse complement strand
TCCGGAGGCGCAATAACCAACTCCAATTGAGGGCACCGATTGCCATAGCGCACACGAATTCCGAGAATATGTTCAGCCAATAAACCCTCTTCAGAATAGGCTAATTCAGCATCCACTTGGGCAGTATCTCCGGCAGAATATTCTGCGGTTCTACCACCACCAACCGGCTCAACGCCATCGTCATCCTCATTGGGGGGCGAGACCCAATCATCGTACTCCTCATCTCCTCCCGCGCCCATGTCCAAAGGTTAAATTCAGGTGAGTAAAAGTAAGCGAAAAAGCCAGTTGTGTCAATGCGCACCTAATGATGCCCAGGGAATCCTTTTCGCCAAGGTACAATAGAATTAAATTATTTGTTCAATTGAACCTGTAAAAAAGATGAATAAAAGATTACACCGTACTTTCGCAAAAACACCACCCCAAACTCCTCACAACCCACTCTAGTCCAGCGCCACAATTTCCATTACACTAAGGCCATGAATACCATCGCCGTCATCGACTTTGGAGGCCAGTACGCCCACCTCATCGCCAATCGGGTACGCCGACTCAATGTCTATTCCGAGATCTATCCATCAACCGTCACACCAGAAGAGCTCAAACACGTGAGCGGGATTATTTTTTCGGGAGGACCTCAGAGCGTTCACGCAGAAGACAGCCTTCAATGCGATCCCAAAATTCTTAGACTTCCCGTCCCAATGCTCGGGATTTGTTATGGCCATCAAGTCATGACTCATCTTTTGGGCGGCACAGTTGAGTCAGGAAAAGTGAAGGAATACGGAAAAGCGACACTCAATGTACTCGAAAAAGACCACCCACTATTCGAAGGCGTAAACGAACAAGAACAGGTTTGGATGAGCCATTTTGATGAAGTCACCGCACTTCCTGAGGGAAGCACAATCATCGGCACCACCGACGACTGCCACAACGCAGCGGTTGATTTTGGGAAGAAGCGCTGGGGCATTCAATTCCACGTGGAAGTAACTCACACACCGAACGGCATGACCATGCTCGACAACTTTCTCAAGCAATGCGACGTAAAACGCGACTGGAACCTCGACAAATTCATCGAGGAAGAGATGAATAAAATCAAAGATCAAGCCGGCGACAAAAATGTCTTCTTGCTCATCAGCGGTGGAGTCGACTCGACCGTGACCTTCCTTCTCCTTGAAAAAGCCCTCGGCGCGGACCGCGTATACGGTTTGTTCGTGGACCACGGACTCATGCGCAAAGAGGAGGGCACACAAGTCGAGGAATCCCTCAAAAAACTGGGAGTAACAAACCTCCATGTCTACCAAGGCGAAGAAGACTTCCTCAGCGCCCTTGACGGCAAAACCGAACCCGAAGAAAAACGCACCATCATTGGCGACAAATTCCTCGAAGTCCAACGCAAAGTCAGCGAAGAGCTCAATCTCAACCCGGATGAATGGCTGCTCGGCCAAGGCACCATCTACCCAGACACGATCGAAAGTGGAGGCACGAAGCACGCCGACAAAATCAAAACCCACCACAACCGCGTCCCCCAAATCGAAGAGCTCATCAAGCAAGGAAAGATCATCGAACCGATCAAAGATTTGTACAAAGATGAAGTGAGGGCCGTCGGCGAAAAGCTCGGCCTCGACAAAAAAATGGTCTGGCGACACCCCTTCCCCGGCCCGGGCCTGGGTGTCCGCTGCCTCTGCGCCGCCGGCCCAAGCCCCCTCCCCAACCAACCCCAACTCGAGTCCGACCTCACCCAATTTCTCGCCGAAAGCGCCCCGAACACCACCCCTCTGACCGCTACCGTCCTCCCGATCAAAAGTGTCGGCGTGCAGGGCGACGTCCGCTCGTATAGACACCCTGTCGTCTTGTCCGGACAGGCCGATTGGGCGCAGCTAGAAGCCATTTCTCCCAAGTTGACCAATCGCTTCCTCGATCTCAATCGCGTCCTGTATCATCTCCGCAAAGAACCCATTACCGACGCCCAAGTGGTCCCTGGCCACCTCACGAAAGACCGCCTCGACCTCCTCCGCGAAGCCGATGCCATCGTTCAGCAAACCATCACCGATCACGAGCTCCTCCGCACGATTTGGCAGTTCCCGGTCGTCCTTCTCCCCATCGCCATCAACGGACACAAAGGCGAATCGATCGTTCTACGCCCTGTCTCCTCCGAAGAGGCCATGACCGCCAACTTTACCGAAATCGACTGGCCCATCGTCCACGAAATGACCGAAAAAATTCTCGCTCTCCCCGACGTCTCTACCGTTTTCTACGACATCACAAACAAACCCCCAGGCACGATCGAGTGGGAGTAGGGTTGACAAAAGGACAACATCTTTGTTAAATTTATACCCTAGTTTTTTAAGGAAGCACAATGACGCTTGGGGAAAACGGTTTTGAAAATCATCGAAGAGTTATCGTTACAGGGGTTCCATTCGATCGAGTATTTGGGCCCGATCTTGAGATGGGCGATGATCGAATGGGCCGAGCAGGAGCTTCCTACCAGTTGACGCAATTGTTTGGTGAAGAAGCAGC
>CAZEDN010000181.1:0-2524 GCA_964510905.1 uncultured Candidatus Peribacteria bacterium | reverse complement strand
TGATCCCCACACGGATGTTGTCTCCGGCGATGAGGCCAAATTTATTGCTTCCGGAGTCGATTTTTTCCTTTCCGACGTTTATGGCTATGGTTCCTTCGTCGAATCGGAGATTTCCGGTAACAGCGCCCGCTCCGAATGAAACGTTGTCGCCAATGATGCTGTCTCCGATGTAGTTGGAATGGGTCCACACGTCGTCACCAAGGATGCTGCGAGCCACTTCTGTGCTGAAGCCGATGACACAGTTTTCGCCGATGTAGGATTCGCGGACGAGGGCGTTGGTGGCCACGACTGAGCCTTTCCCGATGTACGCGGGGCCGACAATGGTGGCACCATCTAAGATTTTTACATCTTCTTCAATCACGACGTCTCCTTTGATGAGCGCGGTTTTGGCGATTTCGGCGCTGGGTTCGATGTGGTCTGGCACGCGGCCGTACAAGTTTTTCGCGAGTGTAAAGAGATGCCATGGATATTTAACCGCTTGCCAGAACCCTTCGTACGGGATGGCCTGCATTTTGACGCCGTGCTTCATCATTTGGTCGAGCGCCACTTCGTATAAGTCGTCCTTGCTGCTTTTGGCTTCTTCGAGGTATTTGAATAGGGTTTCCGGTTTTTTGTGGAGGTGGAGGACGAGATTCACAAGGTCGCTGGGCTCTTTGCCAGCGCCCGGCTTTTCGATGATGCTCTTGATTTGCCATTGGGAATCGACCTTCATGTATCCGCCGGGGAAGTATTTAGTGACACGTTTTCCCAGGAGGCAGCTTTCAAAGTAGTCGTTTTGGGCGGCATCAAAGATGAGTTTATACGCTTCGGCCTCGACGATGTCGTTGCTGCTGACGATGAGGATTTTATCGCCTTTTTTGATGTATTTCTTGGTACTCAAGACCGCTCCGGCCATTCCGGCATCGAGGTCTTTTTGTTCCACGACATCAATTTTGATGCCTTTGTGTGATTTTACGTACGCTTTCCCGAATTCCTTGAGACGTTCCAAGTTGTGTTTTCCCCCAATGACCACAAATTCCTTAAATCCGGCTTCACTCATCGCATTCATCTTCCAATGAATGAGGTATTTTCCGCAGAGACGGATGAAATTTTTATCTTCGATCGGTTTGGCGCGTTTACTACGGCCTGCGGCAAGAAGAAGGACTTTCATGAAAGAGAATTTTAAGAGCGGGGCTATTGTAGCGAAAACGGCTCACTTTGTCTTGCGCAAAACTAGGATTTCATCCTGTTTCGCGTGTTCGTCGAGATCAGGCTTTCTTCTTCTTTTGGAAGAATGAAATATAGAGGATTTCAAGGATGCCGGCGGTGTTCACGACGAGCAGTACGATGAACCAAGCGAGTTGAGTGTTTCGTGCGGCACGCCAGAGTGCGAGGCCTTTCCAGATTGCACTCCATACAATCAACGCGATGAATAGTGCGATGAACCACGGTTCGTTCATCATTTCTAGGAACGCGAGATCGGCCGGCGAGAGCATGTCGGTAAACGGTGCAACGCCTTCTTTAAGAGCGTCATCGTAAAGTGTTGGTACGGCTTCTTCCATGTTGAGAGGGGTTAAATGTGGGGGAAATTATGTGAGGATTTCGGGGAGTCGATTTTCTTGGACTGCTTGATGGATTTCCATAGCAATTCGCTCGCCGTAGCTGAGGGGCTCGCCGTGTAGGTACGAGGAATATGGTGTGAATTTTGTACCTGGTGAGCCGGGTATTCGCATGGAAACGTCAAAGATCACGAACTCTTCCTTGCCATCGTATGCTGCGACTGCACCTTGGAGTGCGAATGGTCCGATCATTCCGGGTGGCACTTCTTTTTTCATGGTTTTGACGAATTTTTCGCCAATGTCGTACGCTTTTTCCAGGAGGGATTCCTTCATGGTGATGGCGTAATGGCCGGTTTCGATCATCTTTGGTTTGAAGCCGGATTCGAGCAATGCGAGCTGTTCGTCAGCAGGGAGCCGGAGGAATCCGTCTAGGTCGGTTTGGCGACGGGTGTCGGTGCCCATCAATTCCAATTCGTCGTTGATTTGTGAGTAGAAAAAGTTGAGATTCACGTGGGCGCCGATGACGTACTCTTCGATGACCGCTTTATCGAGGTCTTCTTGTTTGATATCTCCTTTTTTAAGTTTTTTGGATGACTCTTGTTCGAAGGATTTTTTGTCGTGTGCGAAGAAAAATGATCTTTCGTAGCCGCGATCCGCTTCGTTCACTTTTACGATCACGAGTCGGTCGATTTGATCTGGTGAATCAAATAGTTTTGGAAGGCGAATTTTTGCTTTTTCTAGTAGGTGGTACTGGTTGAGCGGTTGATCGCGTTCTTCTAATTTGACGCCTTGGCGGAGGCCGAAGATGGGCACTTTGAACTTTTCTTCGATGTCGTTGTAGTCGTTGAAGTAAACCCAAAAATAGCGGTTGTGGATGAAAATCGTGTTCATTTTGCGAAGTTTTTCTTGAACTCCGTCTTGTACGATGTCTTCGAATTTATCGACTAAAATAACGTCGTCGATGCAACCTTTGCCGTCGCGGGATT
>CAZEDN010000180.1:0-2530 GCA_964510905.1 uncultured Candidatus Peribacteria bacterium | reverse complement strand
CCAAGAATGCGTTTGGATATGAGCGTTTGGATCGCGTCCTGGTTGCCACATATACAAACGGTGAAGAGTATGTGACGGCCTTTATTTCAAAACGAACAACTTCAAGCGAAGCCAAGGATCTTGTATTGGGCGTTCAAACGTATTTCACTGCCTTTGGTGGAAAGCGTATCGAGCCCAAAGTCGCCATCCCGAATGCAAAAATGGTTGCCATAATGAACTCGTTTGAGCTGGTGTTTTCCGTTGACGCCTATTTGGCGGGGATTCACGAAGCCTCCACACAGGAACAGGCCGAAAAATTGGGTCTTTTGCTGGCCCAAAGCCTGCGAAAACAAATAGACCCCTCATTGAAGTGATGTGGAAGGGCGCATCCGCCTTTGATTTTTTGGATTACAATTTGTCTCGATTCGCTTTTGGATCAAGTTTTGGGCATTGGTGCTTCAAGGGCTTGCAGGATCACGTGCTTCAATTCAGATGGAGTACACCGGTCGATTTCGACATTTTCATTCGCATACGCGCTCTCGATACGTGCAAGGATCTGATTCTCACGACAGGAGACCCCCTTCAGGTAAGATTCTATTCTCTCTAAGGCGTCCAGAGGCCGCACGCCGTGATACCATCCTGTCAAGGAACAGTCGATTATTTCCGGACCCCTTCTTAACACACGGGCCCTTACCAAAGGCCCTTGCGAAATTTTTTGTATATGCTCACAAAGCACGGCCTCATTGGATATGTCCTTAAAGCGCTTGGCGACAGAATTGGCCCAAAACCAGGCCTCGTTGTCATACCGGTTCGAAAGCTCACTTTGGTAATGTTTTTCGTTCTTGGAAAGATCTCCGGGTGCAAGCTCGATTCTGAAAAACTCGGAATGGGCCGCTTTGACAACCGCCTTAACTTCATCGATTTCGATTCGTTGACTCAATGCCTCCTCAAGTGATCCGATCCTTTCGGATACGGACTTTGCTTCTTTGTCCGCAAATTTCTCGACCGGACCCGGCATAGCCATTTCGACCACATCATATGGAATCGGCGATAGGGTCAAACCCATTCGGCAGCAGATACAGGGGCCAAAAAAAGAAATGCTGAATGGCCCGATCTTTTTCCAGACGCCATGGGTGTTGACCTCAAGATCATTGATGGGGCGGTGTCTGGCCTGCAACCCCCATTTTTTGGAAAAGGCTGCCGCCAGTTGACGGTTCATCAAGGCAAACACATCAGAAATGGATCCTGGGACTCGCTCCTTTTGGATGTAGAGGACATTCATGATATAGCCCGTGTGTCCGAAGATGGTCCCGGGTGTTGGAACGCGCTTTACAATGATTCCCTCGCGCAGACAATATTCGTAATTAAGATCCACCTCAGGATCGTTTTGCCTTCCCATCACGATGCTCGGTTCGCGATGGGTGAACATCGCAAGGGTTTCGGGGACCGCTCCTTCTGCACAAGCCCTTGCAATGGCCGGAGAGAGACTCATTGTCGCCTCGGCATAGGAATTTACATCAATTTCCAACAGGCGCCATACGATTTTGTCCATTTGTCCTGCCTCGCCATTTTTGGAGTTTTAAGACCCAGTTTTTTGCGCATAATCAAGCATAAATCAAGGCTCAAATTGCGTTTTATGTTATTACTGCGCGCTCACAACATTTAAATTTGTTTGACAACTCATTTTTTGATAAGGGAAATGGGTAAAAGGGCTTAAAGCAAATAACCATTAACATTTAACTCGCAATAAATTACCACCGATGTTCACGGATTTACACTGATTTTTTTTCACTACCCAGTGATATTCTGTGCCCTTCCGTGGTAAAGCTTACCCACTAGCGAGGTTACACATGAAGGATGATTCATTGTTGGTACACAGCAGCAGGGACCCCGAAAGACACTACGGTATCGTTAATCTTCCGGTGTATCGCGCCTCAACCATACTCTATCCGAGCCTTGAGTCTTTCAAAAAGCGCGCCGTTGGAGACCAGAAATATCGCGCTGTTCGTTATGGTGCTTACGGGACACCGACTACCAACGCCCTGGCAGATGCCGTCGCGGAGCTGGAAGGTGGGAAAGGAGGCGTGGTGACGTCTACAGGACTATCTGCGGTCACCTTTGCGATTACGGCCTTTGTCGGGCAGGGGGATCACATATTGATGGTCGATTCCGTCTACAGTCCTACACGGGAATTCTGTGATACGGTTTTAAAACGCTTTGGCGTGAGCACCACCTACTACGACCCTCTGGAAAGTGAAGGCATTTCAGCATTGTTTCAACCCAACACCCGGCTCATCTTTTGTGAATCCCCCGGATCTCTGACATTTGAGGTACAGGACATTCCGGCCCTTGCGGCCGCCGCCCACAAAAGAGACATTCTGGTGCTGCTGGACAACACGTGGGCCACCCCGCTCTTGTTTAAACCGTTTGACAAAGGGGTGGACATTTCGATTCAGGCCGGCACCAAATATATATCCGGTCACTCAGACCTGGTGGTTGGAATTATTACGGCCCGAACTGAATCGCTGTTTCGGCAGGTCAAAGACACGAC
>CAZEDN010000179.1:0-2574 GCA_964510905.1 uncultured Candidatus Peribacteria bacterium | reverse complement strand
GGTGGCTCCTCATAAACATGAGCAAGATGGGCTTCGTCTACACGAGGGCTAATGCCCGTCTGAACCAAGTCCAAAGCCACACAATCCAATGGTGGACATCCCGGCCTTTGCTGTTCAAAACCTTCTACCATAAATCATTTTTAAATGTAGGAACTTTTATACCTGAAACAACCTCAAAAAGTCAACTCACCAACCCCTCAGCCACTTTCCATACTAGGCCCGCCCCCATCACCAGCACAAAATCGTCCACCCCAACACTCCCCTTCAAATATTCAATAGTCTTCTCAAAACCATCCCCAAACCGCACATTATCATGGTGCTTTTGTAGCTCCTCAACCAACAGCTCAGGCGAAACCGCTTTCAAGTCTTCATCGCTATCCCTAACCTGATAAATACTCGGAATAATCACCTCATCCGCCAAAGCAAACGCCTCACCAAACTCTTCCAAAAAGTGCTTCGTCCGATTATATTGATGCGGCTCAAACACCGCCACCAAACGATGATCGGGATACTTCTCACGCGCGCCCTGCAACGCCGCCTCAATCTCCGTGGGATGATGCGCGTAATCGTCGTAAACGTCCGCACCATTGCACTGTCCCTTGTACTCAAAACGCCGCCAACTCCCCTCATACGAATTGATCGCTTCCAGCATCATCTCCTCCTCCACTCCAATTGCCACTCCTGTCGCAAACGCTGACATCGCATTCATCAAATTGTGTTTTCCCGGAACTTTAAGATCAAATTTATCCAAATCGGTCGATTTTTCGGAGAAGTACACCACCTCACACGAAGCACCTTCCGCCACCTTACGCGCATTCTCATCATCCTCATTTGCCACCACAATTCCATCTTCAGGAAGTTTCGCCACCAATTCAGCAAACGCCGACACATAATCAGCCTCATCCTTGTAATAATCGAGATGATCCGCCTCCATATTGGTGAGCACCACAACATGAGGCTGCAAATGAAGGAAAGAACGCCGATACTCGCACGCTTCCACCACCATCCACTCCCCTCCTCCAAGACGCATATTTTTACCATCGAGTTCATCCATCGTGGTCCCAATCACCGCCGTAGGATCACGATATGCCTGCATGAGAAGCCGCGTCAAAATCGCCACCGTGGTCGTCTTGCCATGCGTCCCCGCCACCGCAATCGTCTTAAAATCGGCCGTAAACTCACCCAGCGCCTCAAAATAACTCTTGATCGGAATTTCGCGCTCCCGTGCCGCCTCCATTTCCAGATTATCGACCGGAATCGCCTCTGAATGCACAACCAAATCTGTATCTTCCGCCACATGCAATCCAGAATGGCCCACAAAAATCCCCATCCCCTCATCTCGTAGAGCCTCCAAAAGCGCCGAATCCTCCTCATCCGAACCGGTAACTTCGTACCCACGCGCCTTGTACAGCCGCGCTAGAGCACTCACTCCAATCCCGCCGATTCCAATAAAATGAATGTGCATAGCATCCCCAATTTACCTCCTCAACCGAAAAAAATCATGCTATTTTGAAGACCCTAAGTGAAACGATGCCGTACAAACCCTATTCCCAATCGCAATTCAACCTGACTCGGATCATCATCGTGATCGGCCTCGTGCTGGTCGCGTACATGTTGTACAACCTGACCGTCACGATTTACGAGAACCACCAAATCGACGTCCACATCACCAATTTTGAAGAAAAAAATGAAGAACTCCTCGCCGAAAACCTCCAAAAATTAGAAGACTACAAATACTACACCTCCGAAAATTACATCGATAAAATCGCCAAGCAGAACCTCGGGCTCGTGAATCCAGGCGAAGAAGTAATCATCCTCACCGAAGCCGACACCCTTGCATTCTTGGAGACCGAAGAAAACGCTCTAATACGTGAGCGCTCCATGGCGAATTGGAGCAACACCAAAAAATGGTGGGTATTTATCTTTGACGAGAATCCGTTTAGGTATTGACCTTGCCCGCTCTCAAACGGACAGCCATGCCCTTCCATCGTTTTAAGTCCCATTTTAAAGGAAGACCTCCATTAGGAACCGCTCCTTCGTCAAATCCAAGATCATCACGCAATATTTGCTGTAAGTGTTGATAGCCAGTGTTCCCGGGTCGTAAAGGGCGCCCCACCACCCATACCGGGTCCACCGGACGAGAAAGAACATTGGTCCGATCGCCGTTCACTACATAACCATGAAATGGACTATCAGAATCTATAGCAATTCCGTTAAGCATATGAGCATGAATTCCATATTTCACCAAAAGCAAGCGGATCCGAACCTGTTGAACATCAACATCAACCCCTCCATTAACCACACCAACATTAACCTCAGGCCAGTCATAACAAGTCCATTGAGCTTGCTCTGAAGGATTAAGCAAAACACCTTCCATGAACTGCTCGAAATTCTCACAAACCGGGCTAGTACCCGATACCAATACACTTTCACCCGACTCTAAAGAAAAACTGGAATCCATACCAAAATACTTAAGAATTCGTAGGCCACGTCGGTATAGTCGAACGGAACATGGGGAACATGAAACTCCCCGCCCTTACGGACGGGGTTTCCCGGCTTCGCCGTAGCTGCGCT
>CAZEDN010000178.1:0-2601 GCA_964510905.1 uncultured Candidatus Peribacteria bacterium | reverse complement strand
GTAAATTTGTCGGCGGCCGCCCCTAAGGCATCTCTTATAAAAGGCGGAGTGGGATCTATCGGATCACCCACACCAAAGTCGATTGGCTCGATGCCTTCATTTTTTAGTTTGGCGACCGCATTGTCGACTTCAGCGAAGGCGTAGGCGGGGATGGATTGAATGCGTTGTGAGGGTTGGAAAGACATGAGGAGTGGTTATTGATCTTGAAAATAGGGCTTAAATAAGCTATGATTAGGGTGTCAAGGCTTCTGGTGAAACACTCCCAAGAGGATTCTTCTCGCGAAGAGTCCTTTTGATTTTAAGAGCCAAGAACGTGGAGCCGCGGGGAATCGAACCCCGATTAGAAAGCTGTCAAGGCTTCTAATGAGTCCACTCCAGCCCCACGTTACTGGCTCGTTATTGGCATACCACATCGAGATGAACATTCTATAACACGGAGATTAAATAAATATGAACTTTTTATTACATTTCGGGGACCACCATGGGTCTTAAGATGTCTTTAAAGGTTTGGCGTTTGCGGACCAGGGCGTGTTTTTCGTCGTTCACCATCACTTCGGCGGGGAGGTTTTGAGTATTGTAGTTTGAAGCCATGCCGTAACCGTATGCACCGGTGTCCATGACGGCGAGGAGGTCTCCTTCTTCCAATTCGGGGAATTTGTACGGTTCGGGATATTGGTCGGCGTTTTCACAGATGGGACCGCACACCACATACTCTTTTTTAGGTTTTTGGATCATTTTGTTGGCCACCACCACTTCGTGATAGGAGCCGTGAATGGCTGGTCGGAGCATGGTGTTCATGCCGGCATCGGTGCCGGCGTAGTTTAGATGGCTTTTCTTGATGCAGTGGACTCGTTTGAGCAGGATTCCGGCATCACCCACGATGTATCGTCCCGGTTCACAGTCGAGCGTGGGTTTGCCGATGAGACCGCGCTTGAGGGTCGTTTTGTACAGGTTTGCGATGCGTTTTGCGATACTGCTGATGTCGAGTGGTTTTTCGTCATCGCGGTACGGAATTCCGAACCCACCACCGATGTTCATGAAGCTGAATTTGATGCCCATTTTTTGGGCGACCATTTCCATGGTTTCGATCATCACTTCTGCCGCATTGGGGTAGGCGTCAGGATCCATGCCCCCTGTACCGGGCATCATGTGTATGCCGAATTTTTTCACGCCGGCTTCTTTGGCCATCTGATATCCGTAGAGTGCGGTTTCGGAATCGATTCCAAACTTAGATTTTTTGCCGCCAAAAACGTTGGTTTTGTGACTGCCGCTTCCCAATCCTGGGTTGAGTCGGAATGATAGTACTTTGGGCTTCCCGAATTTGAGCAGTCGAGGGAGAATACTGATGTCATCCAGGTTGATTTTGTCGACAAACTTGAGGCTGTGAGCGAGCTCTTCGTCAGGATTGTTGTTTCCGGAGTAGATGATGTTTCTCGGTTCGAATCCAGCGTGGCGAGCCAGTTCGATTTCGTTGAAGCACGACACATCCGCTCCACATCCGACTTCTTTTAAAGCGTGAAGGATGGATAAGTTATTGTTGCATTTGATGGCGTAATGGATGTTGATGGGAACGCCGGCCGCTTCGAACGCCTCTTTGAGGCTTTTGTAGTTTTCGAGGATTCGGTTTTTTGAATACACGTACAGCGGAGTGCCGTACGTTTCAACCAGAGTGCTGGTGTCGACGTTTTCGATGTAGAGCGATCCGTCTTTTTGTGTGAGAAAGGGTAAATTGTGAATCATTTTATTCGGGCATCAGGTTAAGATCTTGGATGGCGCAGCGGATGATTTCCATATCGTTGTTGGACATGGGGTGAAGAGGGAGGCGGAAGTTGAGGTCGATTTTTTTCATGAGCCACAACGCGGTTTTGACTGGGATAGGATTGGTGGTCACAAAATTGGAGTGCATGAGATCGAGGAGGCGGTAATGGATTTTTCGGGATTCATCCCAGTTGCCTTCCAGGGCTAGATCGATCATTTGGGCGAATTCGGCGGGTGTTTCGTTTGCTACTACCGAGATGCAACCTTTGGCGCCGAGGGCGATCATGGGGAAAGTGAGTGCGTCTTCGCCGGAAAGGACATGGAATCCATCAGGGGCTTGATTGAGGATGAACATGACTTGCTCCAAGTCGCCGGATGCTTCTTTGACGGCGACTACGTTTTTGAGCTCACGGGCGAGGCGCAGGGTGAACCCTGCGGTCATGTTTTTGCCTGTGCGTCCGGGGACGTTGTATACGACCATGGGGGCGCCCACTTCGTTTATTGCTTGGAAGTGGCGGAAGAGCCCTTTATCGGTTGGTTTGTTGTAGTATGGGGTGCCGGATAGGACGCCGTCGACGCCACGTTTTTTCATGCGCTGCGTGAGTTCGACGGCGTCAGCGCTACAATTGGAACCGGCGCCGGCGATGATGGGAACACGTTTGTTGGTTTGTTCGAGTACGATGCGTACGACGTTTTCGTGTTCGTCGGGCGACATGGTGGCGGCTTCGCCGGTGGTGCCACAGGGGACTATCCCGTGTGTTCCACTTTCGATGTGCCATTCGACCAGTTCGCGGAGTTTTTCTTCATCCACAGAACCGTCGGATTGGAAGGGGGTGACGAGAG
>CAZEDN010000177.1:0-2603 GCA_964510905.1 uncultured Candidatus Peribacteria bacterium | reverse complement strand
CTTCGAGTGGGTCGACAACCTCGTCAGCGCCAGGTTCACCCTGAGCAGCCCTTTCCAATTCGAGCGCTACGGCACCACGAGGAGGCATATTAGGAGGGGTAGTCTTTTAAGCCCTATTATATGGATTTTCCCGAAAAGGCGAATCTAATGGAGTGGACAGTTTTGGTAAAATCAGGTAAAAATAGCCTCCTTACTTGGGTTTATTATGGACCAACCCCCTATTCTCAGACCTGATCGTGAGATCATCGAGCCACGGCGTGCGCCGTTGTTGCCGCAAACACGTTGGGCAGAGGGTGCTGTTAAAGCCGCTATTACAATTCAACGGATGGGCCTTCAAGCATGGAAAATGAAGAAAGAAAGTCCAGATGATCCTGAGTTGTTCCGGGGGTTTGAAGGGCCATTTTTGGATACCATGAACCGAATAATGTGTCACGATATTGGCTGGAGTGTTACGCACGAAACCTCTACGTTTGAGGACGTGGACCCAGAAAAAGACCGCATCGTTCACATTGCAAATCATGGTAGCTTGCCGGCTGTCTTTGTTCTGGCAAAGATTTGGTTTGATAAATTTGTCCAAAATTTGGTTGCCGTGGCTAAAAGTGAGTTTCGTGATGATCCCCGCTTATATTACGCAATTGGATGGGTCATGGAGATGACTGATAAGGCGATTTTTATTGAAAGAGCAGATGGCCCGGGCGCTATTGAAACGATCAGTGAAGAATCAATAAAACTCCTCACTCCAGGGACTGGACTTGCTATTCTACCAGATACGCATCGTCCGAAGGAGCATTATTTACAGGCAGATAGGGCTAAATTTGCTCCAATGTTCCCCGAGTTGGATATTGAGCATTGGGTAACCTGCTTCCCACGAACGAATGGACTCTGGGCGATCGCTAATGCAACTCGCGAAGATGATGGAAGAAAACCTGTTCGTTTTTTCGATTCTACATTGATTGAACCTCCACCTGGGACTTTCCAGTATGGCGGCAATTTGCACGTCGATATAGTCGAACGAACCCGAGAAGACCTGTTTGGGAGCCCAGAAAGCTTGGAGCATCTACGAGGAAGAGTCCCCGAATTGTGGCAGGAGAAAAATGAAATCCTTCGGGCGGCACGCGGGTGATTATTTTGAAAATTCCCGATCTTGCCTTAGAATGGGAGTCCATTTTGACTTAACCTCCCTTTAAAAATGTCTAAAGGAGTTCAGTATTATGTTGATGAAGCTAAGAAGGCTGGAGAAGCACGGGCGCAACATCGCAAAACCGTAAAATCGTGGAAATTTGACACGATTGCGGTTCACGGAATGTTTTGTCTGGAAGAGGCCTTATGCACGGCTCATGGCGCGGTGACCGAACCTATTTTTACTTCCACATCTCAACGCTATCAAGATTCAGATGAAATGGAGGCGGGACTTTCCTACCAAATGCCCACGTGGGCCTATTCCCGTATCCACAATCCAACTGTTTTTTACTTAGAAGAAACACTCGCCTTACTGGAAACTTATGAGACGGAGGAAGATGCAACCGCTTTAGTCACTTCTTCTGGAATGTCGGCGATTAAGCAGGCCATTGAACCGCTTATTGTAAAAGAGGGGGACGCTCCCATTAATTTTGTGACCTCAACTCAAATCTACGGAGGAACCTTTCAACTGTTTAGTGTACGGATGCCAGAGAGAGGCGTTGAGCCACACTGGATTGAAGATCAGGCAAATCTTGAAGCTTGGGAAAAGCAAATCGATGAAAATACTCGCTTTCTTTATGCGGAAATGCCTTCCAATCCCCAGCAGAGCTGTCTTGATCTCACTCCCCTAGCTGATTTGGCGCACAAACATGGAATTCCTCTCATTGTGGACTCAACCATTGGGACGACCGCTTTATTGCGTCCGATCGCTTATGGGGCGGACATTGTGGTTCATTCGCTCACTAAAACGGTTGGTAGTAGTGGGAACTCATTTGGTGGAGCGATCATTGCTCGTCATGATCTGACGAGTCGTCACCTTTCTGATGAGCAAAAAAGTAATTATGCTCTTTGGATGAAACTACTTCCTTTCCGAGATGCTGGACCGTGTATTTCACCGCAAGCAGCCCATCGTTTACTGAGTGAACTCAAGACATTGCGACCGCGAGTGGCGCAGTTTTGCCGAAGCACCGAAAAGGTTGTTGATTTCCTAGAAAACAATCCAAATATTGAGCAGGTGGATTATCTGGGGCTAGAGAATCACCCCCTTCATTCGATGGCCAAAAAATATATGAAATTAGTGGATTCGGATGAGCACATGTATGGGCATCTTTGTGCTTTTAATGTGAAGGGTGGCGTGGCAGCTGCCAGGAAATTTTTCGATAATTTGAAGATTATTTCTCGGGCCACTGACCTGGGACGAATTCGGTCGATCGCAACGATTCCGGCGATTTCCACTCACCAGCAACAAGGCGAAGAAGGCCACAAAATGGCGGGCATCGCGCCGAACATGGTGCGCCTTTGCGTGGGCGGCGAAGACCCCGTTGACATCATCAATGACCTCGACCAGGCGTTGCGGGCATAATATTCCGAAATTCTCTTTCCACCTCGTGCCAAAACAGGCGGGCCCTTCTAAAAGCGTCTCC
>CAZEDN010000176.1:0-2627 GCA_964510905.1 uncultured Candidatus Peribacteria bacterium | reverse complement strand
GTTACCTTTATCGGCCCGAACGGTGCCGGAAAATCGACCATTTTGCGCAGTATTTTTGGCATCACCAAGATGGAAAAAGGATCCTCCATCCAATACATGGCCGAAGAGCTGATAGGTCTCAGACCAGAACAAGTGGTCCAACGAGGCATCTGTTACGTACCACAAGGCCGGTCGGTTTTTCCTTCCATGACCGTTCAGGAAAACCTCGAAATGGGCGCCTTCCTACACACCAACAAAGAGAAAATTAGCGAACAAATGCAGTACGTCTATAAAAAGTTCACGCGCCTCAAAGAGCGCCAACACCAAAAAACCAAAACCCTATCCGGTGGCGAACAACAAATGGTGGCCATAGGACGAGCGCTCATGCTGAGCCCCGAACTGCTCCTCCTCGACGAACCCTCTCTCGGGCTGGCCCCCAAAGTGATCACCGACGTGTTTAAAAAACTTCAAGACATCCGTGATAACGGTACCTCCGTCCTCATGGTGGAACAAAACGCCAATCAAGCGCTCGAAATTTCAGACCGCGGATATGTCCTGGAGCTGGGCAAAAACCGCTACAAGGGCACCGGCAAGGAGCTCCTCAATGATCCAAAAGTAGGAGAACTATATCTAGGAAAATAATGTTTGAATTCACGCTCGAAAAATCGGATGAGAAAGCCCGTGCGGGATCGTACGAAACTCCGCACGGAAGCTTTCAAACGCCGGCCTTTATTGCCTGTGGAACCAAGGGGTGTGTAAAAACACTTGAAATGCGTGATCTGGAAGAATTGGGCGCTGAGATCATTTTGTCCAACACCTATCACCTCACTCTAAGGCCTGGAGCGGATAAAGTGGAACGATTTGGAGGATTGCATGAGTGGACCGGATGGGACAAGCCGCTCCTCACCGACTCAGGAGGATTTCAGGTTTTTTCACTCAACAAAAACCGGAAGATCAGCTCAGATGGAGTAACATTTAAATCACACTTAAATGGCGACGAGTACTTTTTTTCTCCTGAAATCGCCATGCAGATCCAAGAGAAACTGGGCGCCGATATCATCATGGCCTTTGATGAATGTGCCCCTGGAGATAGCTCAAAATCATACGCAAAAGAGGCCATGCAAAGAACACACAACTGGGCGATCCGCTGCAAAAAGGAGCACGAAAAACTGCAAAAAAAACGCGCCAAGAAAGGGCTTCCTCCTCAGGCCCTCTTCCCCATCGTCCAAGGTGTGATTTACGACGATTTACGGGAAGAATCGGCCAAATTCATGGCCGAGCTAGACCTGCCCGGAATCGCCCTTGGAGGCTTGAGTGTGGGCGAAAGCAAAGAAGATATGTATCGGATTTTGGACGTGGTACATCCACATCTTCAGGAAGATAAAATCCACTACCTCATGGGGGTGGGCAGTCCCGAAGATTTGGTGGAAGGAGTAGCGCGCGGAATCGACCTTTTCGACTGCGTCCTTCCCACTCGTCTCGCGCGCCACGGAACATTCTGGACCAAAACCGGGCGCCACAACATCAAGAATAAAAAATTTGAACAAGAAGGGTCCCCTATTCAAAAAAATTGCGCATGCTCAACCTGTAAAACGACCTCTTTATCGTACATTCGCCATCTTTTAATGGAAGATGAAATCACCGCCTTAAGACTCCTCACTATCCACAACCTCCACTTTTTGTTAGACTTGATGCGCCAAATACGGCAACACATCCTCGACGACAGCTTCGAAAAATTCCGCAAAGATTTCCATAAAACCTTCCATACTCAACTATGATTGCGCACCTCTCCGGAAAACTCATCAACACCACCGAACGAACCGCCATCCTCGATGTAAATGGCGTGGGATATGAGGTATTTTTGCCGGCTCCACTCCTCGAAACAGCCGAACTTCACCTGCCAATCGATCTACACATCCACACTGTGGTCCGAGAAGACGAAATAAGCCTGTATGGATTCGAAAAACATGATGATCTTAACCTGTTCAAGCAGCTCATCGGCGTCAATGGGGTCGGCCCAAAAATGGCAATGGAATGTTTCACATCCCCCATCGAAAATACTCAAGCCGCCATCCTTTCCGGAGACATCGCTGCGCTAACGCTCATCCCAGGCATTGGTAAAAAAACCGCCGAGCGCATCGTCCTTGAACTCAAGGAAAAGCTGGCTCCACTCGCCGGAGACATCCCGCTCATCAAGACAACACTCCCTCCAGAAATGCACGAGGAGGCCACCCACGCCCTCCTAGGATTGGGATACAAACGCGGCGACATCAACCGCGTCTTCCGCGGCATCAAAGAACCCATCGCCAAATCTGAAGAATTGATCAAGTACTTTCTGAAGAACGTCTAATTCATGGCCACCGCCTCCATCATCACCCACCCGGTGAACATCGAATATCTGACCGGCTTTAAGAGTAGCCGCGGCGTGCTTTTGCTGACTAAAACCAAAACCTACCTCTTCACCGACGGTCGCTACCTCGAAAAGGCCCAAAAACTGCGTAATCTTACCGCCCTCAATCTCAAAGAGAAGGAAAACTGGGAAAAATTGCGCAAAAAACATCGTCTCACCATCATCGAATACGAAGGCGATCACCTCACCGTGAACCGGCTAAAAGGGTTCAAAAAGGTACTCAAAAAATGCAAATGGA
>CAZEDN010000175.1:0-2644 GCA_964510905.1 uncultured Candidatus Peribacteria bacterium | reverse complement strand
CCCCAAGAAGGACTCCAAAAATTTGAATTCGAAGCCATCGACAAAAATGGTAAAAAGATCAAAGGATCCATCCCCGCCAAAGAACCGCTCTTCGCATACAAGCGTCTCATCGAAGAATACAGTTTCGCCGTCCACTATCTCGCTCCTGAGAACGCCTCCGAAGCGGAAAAAGCCCAATTGAAACAAAGTGGGACCCAAGCACTTCAAACCGAATACGAACTCGAAAAACAAAAACAAACCGAAAAAGCCGCCGAACACGCCATCGAAACTCCCGAATTCCTCGAAGAAAAAAAACGCGTAGACGCCGAAGTGGACCTTATCGTCGAAAAAATCAAAACCATCCTCTCCCAATACGAAGGGAAAATTTCTCCAGACAAAAAGAGCGAAATCGAGGGATACATGGACAAATTGCTCCGCATCAAAAGCAGCAACAACTTAGAGTACATCAAAAACACCGGCGTCGAACTCCTCCAAAAAATCCAAGAAGAAGAACTATTTTTGAGTTCCCAAGAACACGAATCCGAACGAAAATCTCTCCTGTTGGAAAGCGAAAAAATGTTACTTGAGCTACAAAAAACCACCGCCAGCAAAGTGGACATGGGCGTTCAAATCCAATCCACGGTCAGCGAGTGGGAGGAACAGCTAAAGGGCACCAAATTTGAATTCCTCATCGGCCCGATCCGCACCGCCCGCCAATGGTTCGAAGTAAACCCCGAGGTCCAAAGATTGAAAACTCAACTCAAAACGCTCCGCTCCCAAAAATGGGACGCCTTAAAAATTGTGGCCAAATCACCTAAAGAGACCAAATCGGCCGCTATCAACGACCTCAAAGATTTACAGAAGAAAACCAAAGAAATCCGCAGCAAGTTGCGCTCCATCAAACAACTCCGACATGAAAAAAATCTAATCATCAAGAAAGAACGACACATCTATTTCATCGAAGAGATCGAGACCTTTAGCGGATGGTTGCTATTTTTCTATCTCGCTTACTACTTTTTGGGACATTACATCACCTTGCGCGGCATTCCCATCGACCCATTTTTAGGAATCCCGTTTGACTTGAGCGACTCTATTCTGTTTAAGTACTTGCTGGCGATCATCTTTCTCGTCCACGCCGCGAGCAGCATCAAGATCAATTTTTTCTTGCGAAGCAAAGTGGCTGATGCCGTACTCACCACAACAACGATCGTTCTCTGTTTGCTCACACTCTTCAACTTCTAAACACGTATCATGCTCCCTACCCTATTTGAAATCGGCCCATTCACCATTTATTCACTCTGGTTGATGGTCGTGATCGGTTTTGTGGTCAGCACCATGCTGTTCCTCAAAAAAGCCAAATACGAGCGTATGGAGGTAAATTTTCTACTGGATCATAGTTTGAGTTTGCTCCTCGGCGCGATGTTCATATCACGACTGGTGTTTTTTCTCACAAACTGGGGATATTTTGGGCCACTCAACTTAGGCGTTATTCTCAAGCAGGTCTTCTTCTTTTGGCAGCCCGGTTATTCGTTTTGGGGAGCACTCCTCGGGTTTGGTCTGGTGTTCATTTGGCACTGCCGCCGCGAGAAAGAAAACCCCATGAAATGGGTTGAAATCGCTTCCATCCCCTTTTTTGTTGGATTGATTTTTGGGCATTTTGGACAGTTTTTGGATGGGCAAGCCTACGGAAAAGAGACCATCCTCCCTTGGGGCATCGTGTTTGAAAGCACCAACGTTAAATACACCGTTCCCATTCATCCCACACAAATCTATATTCTCCTTGTGGTCATTGCTATTTTGACCACACGCAAAAGAATCATTCACAAATGGCCTTTCTTTGGCCAAAAATACAACTGGACGCTCTTCGCCGTCGCAATGTATAGTTTCGCACGTTTCTGGATCGAATTTCTCCGTGGCGACGACACGCTCCAATTCGGTCCCTTCCGTATCGCTCAAATCGTAGCGATCGTCCTATTTGTCCACATCACCTATATCCTTTATAAACGATCCAAATGAATCCATTCAAACTCCTCAGCCCTAGCTACCTATTCGACCCCAACCCCGGAGAATTTCATTTCATGGTGCTGTTCCTCGGATTTTTCATCCTCCTCACCGTGGGATCCTTTTATCTGGACGCCTGGGTACGCAAACATCCACATCGCACCAGCATCAAGCACCTTTTGCCACGAATGGGCCAAACGCTCCGCATTTTCGGAATCATCGGGTTCGCTTTTCTATGGATTCGCTATGAACAGCTCACATTGCTTTCCATGCGCGCGTTCTTCCTGCTCTACTTGCTCATTCTCGTATGGTACGTGGGCAATGCGATCTATAAGTACCGCAAGCGTCTTCCCGAAGTGATCGAAATGCACGAAAATCGCAAAAAGCACAAGAAGTACTTGCCCAAACGAAAGAAGAAGTAAGGAGTAAGAGTTGACAAAATTCCGTAAATCCTTATAATGACACACCGTAAACGGATAATACTATGGGCATTTTAGGAGAACGTCCTTATCGAAGGGCATCCGCCATTGTAGCGAGTGCAGCCCTAGCCGTAGCCATGGCAAAATATTGTGGCGTAGATCCCGATTGCAATCCCGATGAAAACCCCTCGGGAGAACTCGACGACCAACGCAAAAAAAGCGGCGAAGGGGCAAAAGCTGCTGGT
>CAZEDN010000174.1:0-2648 GCA_964510905.1 uncultured Candidatus Peribacteria bacterium | reverse complement strand
AAATTATTTCAAATATCCGGGCATTCCGTTGTTGGCAAAACCAGATCTCAATCGACGACTTAGCAAAGGGCGTACGTTGGCGAAAAATGAATCGGCGGAATATTTTCATCCGCGTGCGATGAGTGATCCGTTTTATCACGACCGCAAAACGGGTCGGTCATGGTTTCTCTATCACAAGGGGCTCAAACCGGTGCCCATTGAACGGATTCGTACTGTTTTGACCGGCCATCCGGTGGACATTGGTACGATTGCTCCAGGAAACAGTGGCAACACCGGTGGGTACCGTGTGCGAAATCGGAAGAAGGGAGGCACTTGGGGACATCGCGGCATCGACATCAATGGTCGTGAAGGATCGAATATTCACTCTTGGCGTGATGGAGAGGTGATTTTTGCGGACTGGAAAGGGCCTTATGGAAATTTGATCATCATTGATCATAAAGATGGAACGCATTCCTGGTATGCCCATCTTCAGAATATTCCATCCAAATGGAAAGGGGCTTCTAAGAAAAATCGTCTTCCTGTTCGTTCGTCTGAGGTTTTGGCGCCAATGGGAGACACTGGAAATTCAGAATGCCCTCATCTTCACTTTGAGATTCGAATCGATGGGACACCGGTGAATCCGTTGCCGTTCCCAGAATTGCTAGAAGAAACTCCTAAAGTGGTGTTTAAAGTGGATTCGGAAGGGCGTTCACCGATGTTGTGTCATTCGGATGAGACGGTGTCGAAAGCACGCATTAGTGAGGTTTTAGAAGAAGGGCCCGTGACGCGTGAAACGTTTGAGCGCATGGTCCCCAAGATGGGTCGTGTGTCGGATGGTTTCCGTGTTCGAGGTATTCATCCATACTCTAAAAAGCCGAATCGTCCTCATCGTGGCATCGATGTGACGGCACCGCTTGGGTCGCCATGTTATCCGTATCGTCCAGGAACGGTGGTTCAATCGGGATGGAGCAAAGGATATGGCTGGTGTGTGCGAATCGACCATGGAGGAGACGTTCAAAGTTTTTATGGCCATTTCGCGAGCAAGCCTCGTGTAAAAGTAGGGGATTACGTGGGTCTCGATACGCGTATTGCATCGATTGGAAGCACGGGACATTCAACAGGGCCTCATTTGCATTTTGAAATCCGCGTGGATGGTGGGAAGCGGATCAATCCGTTGCCCAGCCGGCCGTTGTTCTTGGATGAGCCGGATCACACACATGACCATGGTCATGACGAAGACGATCACGATCACGATTATGAGGCGATCGAAGCGGCGGAGGGAGAACTTCTTGACCTCCTCGGCCAAACCCAAGAGGAGCCTGAAGATGCCGGGGGTGAATTGGATTTTGAGGCCTAATTGGGCGTTTCGTCTGGGCGCGTGAACGTTCCGAAGATGTGACTGGTCATGTCTTCCGGTTTTTGGAGATTGCCGAGGGATGCAGTGGAGGTGCGTTGCCAGAGTTTGAACTGCGTGGCTTCTTGGGCGCGCATGAGCTGTGCGAAGACGTACAGCGTTTCGGGGGAGTCGAGGGCGACCGCGCCCTCAAGTGAATTTTCTCCTGTTGTGGCGGCTAAATTGTGGATGTGGGAGAGAGTTGCGTCGGTGGTTGGCGAGGCGAGGGAGCCGAGCCATTCAATGGTGCGTTGATCGTTTTGAAGTGCGATTTCTTCGGGTTCTAAATGTGTGAAGTCGATGCTGGCGAGAACGAGTGTGTGTCTGAAATTTTGCGCGAGGAGTTCATCAATGAAGGCGTTTAATTCTTGTTCGGACGTGCCGAATTTAAACGTTGCGGGGGAAATTTCTGCTCCTGGGAAATACGTTTCGATATAGGGAAGATGAACGGTGATTCCGTGTTCACGTGAATCGTAGTCGGTGGTTTGGATGTTGGTGTGACCGTACCCAAGATGGTTGGGACTGAGGAGGATTATTTGGTCAATATTGGTGGTTTCTTGGGCCAGTCTTTCATAGAAATCGTCTATCAAATAGTCGACAAATAAATGATGAGGAAGGATGGCACCCTGGGGTTCATCAAGGGTGGCCTGGGGCGTGCATCCGACCCCCAAGACCACCAAAAGGAGGCTGATTATGATTACTCTTTTTCCCATGGTTCACTTGAGGTTCCTCCCCATTCAAATAAGGTAAATCCGTAACGTGGAGCGGCGACCAACTCTTGTGGTCGAACATCCACATATTGATCGATAGGATCGTAGTACATAAAGACACGAATCACGCAGTCCGGTTCGGGGTATACGGTAAGCGGCGCAATGGGATCAAATTCTCGTGTCCCTAGGAAGGTGATATAAAAGTACGGTTCTTCGTTGGCCAACATGTTTGGTTCCCAAAACTCCACAAAGTCTGCCTTTTCTTGTGCCGTAAACCCCATGACATCTAGCGATTCATCTAAGAATCCGGGCACCTCCTCACGAGCGATCACAAACCCACTGTCCACTTCCATAATGTCGTAATCGTGTGCTTCCCAGAATAAATAGGGATAGGTTTCGCCGTCGGCGTAATTGTAGATTTCGCTGTCCGGTGTTGCATTCACAAACCACCCTTCCTCTCCGTAATCCGGCACGGTCACCGTGAATTCATCCACGTCCACTTGCACGTGCACGTCCATGGTTTCCTCGGGATAGAGGTAGATGACCGGCTTCCCGCACTCGGCAGG
>CAZEDN010000173.1:0-2688 GCA_964510905.1 uncultured Candidatus Peribacteria bacterium | reverse complement strand
AGGAGCTTATTCAGCATTTTATGTCCGTCGAGTTCAATCGTTCTCTTAAGGATTATTCGAATGTGCGAGATATTTCGACTCAACGAGGTCGTAGTTCAGTTGTTGGTAGAAAGGATCGAGGAAGGCAGCGTAATCAGGGTGGTGGTCGAGATCGCTATCACGGTGGGGGAAATATTCCACTCAGAGCTTATCGGATTAACTTTGGGAGAAAGGATGGATTTAACCCCAAGGCACTCTTTGGTTTGATCAATAAGAATCAGAGTTTAAAGGGGATTGAGATCGGGGGTATTCAAGTTCAGCCAAGTTTTACTCAGTTTGAGGCAGAGGCCAGTTATCATGGAAAAATCCTTCGTTTTCTCGGACGTGAAAGGTATAAAAAACGATCTGTGAGAATCATGGCACTTTAGGGTAGTATGTTTGCATGCAAATCCGTTTCGCAACACCACCGGACCTCACGATCTGTCGCGCCGTGGATCAGGCGCTTGGATTCAAATCGTCGAGCACGCTTGTTGAGGCGCAGGAAACTGGCCATTTGATTATTGCGGAGGATGAGGAGCAGCCGGTGGCGTATTTATGGATGTGTTTGTTGTGGGGCGATACGCCGTTCGTTAATCTGGTGCGTGTGATGTCGGATCGTCAGCGTGAGGGCGTGGGGACCGCGCTCTATCAGTTTCTTGAGGAAAATTTACGAAAAGAAGGGCACGATTTGTTGGTGAGTTCTTCGCAGGAGACCAATGATGGCGGTCGCGTGTTTCACGAAAAACTGGGCTTTCGCGAGTGTGGGGTGTGGGAATTGGAGGGTCGCGACAAGGAGCTATTTTTTGAGAAAAAACTTTAACTTTTTTATCCTTAGAGTTTTCTTAGGATTTTCTGAACACTGGCGCTCGCTTTTGAGTTGCCGGCTTGGCGAGCCAGTTTGGCCATTTTTTGGTAGGTGGCTTTGTGGGACTTGGCGTCTTTGACCGTTTTGACGGAGCGGACGCGTTTGGCCAGTTCGTTGTATTCGCCTTGATAGCAGGCCTTGAGCAAGTGATCTCTTCCGGATTTTTTGGCGAAATGTTTGGCCTTGGAAAAGTTTTTGCGTTTGAGGGAGTCGACGGCAGCGTTGTGGTATGCCTTTTGGAGGAGCTCGTGATCACGGATTTTTTCGAGATAGAAAATAGAGGATTCGAACTCTTTTTGCTTCATGAGAGCGATTCCCAAGTTGCGATACGCGATGTTTAGGTTGCGGTCCACCAATTCGCGGAAGCTGCTGATCTTTTGGGCGAGGTGGGCGCGTTTGAGAATGACACGAGGTTGGATTTGTGCGGTTTTGGCCTCCACATCCACCACGTCGAGGATGTTAGTGGAGAGTAGTTCGGTTATGGGGAGGATTTTTTCGTAATCGGTGTATTTTTTGAAGCGTGCGCTGGTGGCCTCGATGTCGATTCCTTTAAAATGGAGGCAAACGTGGCCAGGAAGGATTTTGATTTGGAGCTCTTTGACCGGGTATTTGAGCGCGTATAGGAATGTGTAGAGTGTCACGATTTGGTTACAGTCACCGACCAGTTTGGCCTTTTTTGGGTTTTTGAGCAGTTTTCCAAAGTTGGCCGCTTCTTGATAGATATAATGTTGCCCGGGATGGAGGTACGCCATGATCGTGGCGAGGTGGAGGAATTTTTCTTCATCATGGATCGGATAACTGAGGTCCAGTTTGGTGAGGCGATCTTGAAGGGCGGTTTTGTTGGGGTGATGGGTTTTTGCGTATTCCAAGAAGTCGACCTTCATGGCTTCCACATCTTCATACATTTTTCGGCGGACTCGTTTTTTAAGATAGACGTAGTTTTTGTACTTCTTTTCCATCCATAAATTCAACACGACCAGGTTTTGCTGCATGAGTTCCTCGAGTCGTTTTTGTACGCGTGAATGGTTGCTACTCGATTTGATGCTGCGATAAAACTTGTCCGCCTTTCGTTCGAAAGGATGGACGTACGGCGTGAAGAATTGAATGAGGGTTTTGAGCATTTTTCTTATTGTACAATATGCGGCATAATAGAGACAGAAATAACTTTGATGATTGCCATGCCCAAGAAAAAAGATCCCCTCATTCGCGTTCGTATCATTGCTCTTCTGGAGGAGCCGCACATGCATAGTCCAGTGGTGATCCTTCATGATCCGAAGAGTGACCGGGTGTTGCCGATTTGGATTGGTGAACCGGAGGCGCGGGCGATTGCTATGGTTTTACAAAAGGTGTCACCGGAGCGGCCGTTGACCCATACCTTGATGAAGGGTGTGATTCGTGAGTTGGGAGGAAAAGTGGATAAAGTGGTGATCGATGAAATTGAAGGTGGCACGTATTTTGCGACGATTTATATCAAGAAAGGAAGTCGGGCATTGAAGGTGGATGCGCGGCCGAGCGATTCGATTGCGATGGCACTGGAGTGTGATGCATCGATCTACATCGCTCAGTCGGTATTGGATGTGGCTGGTCAGGAAAATCCTTTCCCCCCGGAGAAGATTGAAGAGATGGAGAAGATGAAGAAAAAGGAGTTCCGGGCGCGTCCGCAGGCCGACACAGATCTGTCTGAAAAAGAGGTTGATGAGCTCAAGGATTTGCTCAAAAAAGCGCGGGAACGGGAGCGCGGGGAGAATTAGGCCTCGTTTTGGAGGAATTTCCAGAGAGTGCGGACGAGACGGCCACTGGCGCCT
>CAZEDN010000172.1:0-2690 GCA_964510905.1 uncultured Candidatus Peribacteria bacterium | reverse complement strand
AACACCGGCAAATGCAGCAAGAAATTGTGCCATTGATATTTGCCACTTTCGGTCCGTTTCCAGAGATAAGTGAGGCCGCCTAGGATGATCAAGCCGCCCAGCATGTATTGAAAGTAATTCTGTACCAAATTACTCGCCACGAGCAGCATCCGTGTCGCCGTGGGCAATTCCGCATTCGCTTGAGTGAACAGCTCCATGAGCTGCGGCACCACCACGCCTAAAATCACCAGGACCGCTCCCACCATGATCGTGAACACCACGATCGGATAGATCATCGCTCCACGGATCTTCGACGTCACATTGGCCGTCTTTTCAATCTGTTTGGCGATCTGTTTCAAAACCTCATTGAGCTTCCCAGAAACCTCTCCCGCGCGAACCATCCCAGTCTGCGCATCATCAAAAATTCCCGAATAATCTTCCATAGCACCCGAGAACGTTTTCCCACTCTCCACTTTTTCCGCCATGTGTCGCACCACGATTCGGAGGCGTGCATTTTTCAGTTGTTCCGAAAGCACATAGAGCGAACGAATGAGGGGGACGCCTGCGCCGATCATCACGCCGAGCAGTTGAAAAAATTCAACCTTGTCGCGCAATTTGATACCGGACATCGCCTCCACTTTTTCATTGAGCATGTGATAAATGCTCAAAAGTCCGATCTTTCCCCTTTTCTTTTTAGATTTTTGATCCTCGATCGCTGCCGCTTCCTCCCCAATGTCGAGAATGCTTACCTCATTGGGTATAGGTGCCGCTGGGGGAGCCTGAGTGGTCGTTTCCGGAGACATGATGAAAAGATTAAGATTCCATAGGTCGCGCCACGCGATACACCTCGTTCAACGTGGTGTCGCCCTTGAGCGCATGAATAATGCCGTTTTGTTCAAGAGTGGTCATACCCGATTTGATCGCCGCTTCTTCCAGTTCCAGCGCGGAAACCTTTTTAACGATGAGAATGCGAAGATCGTTGGTCATTTCCAACACTTCAAACAGTCCCACACGTCCCTTGTATCCAATGTTGTCGCACTGATCACAACCAGCCGCTTCGTAGAATTGAAGGTTTTGCAGTAAAGCAGGATCCACATTCTTACGTTCCACTTCGGGAAGACGTTCGATCGCGTTATTGACCGTTACGCGGGTCGCTTCATCCAACTGTGTCGGTTTCTTACAATTCGGACAAAGTCGACGCACCAAGCGCTGAGCAATGATCGTATTGATGGTTGCCGTCATCAGGAAGGGAGGAACCCCCATGTTGTCGATACGAGTGAGAGTTTCCACCGCACTATTCGTATGAATCGTAGAAAGTACAAGGTGTCCCGTGAGTGCCGCTTCGATCGCCACATCAATGGTTTCACGGTCACGGATCTCACCGACCATGATGATATCCGGATCCTGACGGAGTGCCGCACGCAGCCCTCGCGCAAAATCGTACTCAATGTCCGGATGCATCTGGCTCTGGCTCAATCCATCCATTTGAATTTCAACCGGATCTTCAAACGTCAAAATGTTCACATCAATCTTATTGAGGATCTGAAGCGCCGAATACAACGTGGTCGTCTTACCTGAACCGGTCGGTCCACTGGTGAGGATAATTCCATTGGGCATTTTCAAACCACGCCCCAACGCTTCTAAGGCATTCCCAGTGAGGCCCAGCGCTTCAAGTTTAGGGATTTCACGCGTTCGTTCCTGAATACGCATCACAATCTTTTCGCCATTCACTGTAGGAAGGGTCGACACACGAAGGTCCATCTCTCGGCCGTCCGGCGTCGTCACTTGAGCACGTCCATCTTGTGGAATGCGCTGCTCATCGATCTTGAGGTTCGCCATGATTTTAATGCGCGACACCACGGCCGGATGAATGTTGGTCGGATACTCAACAATCTGTCGTAAAACCCCATCCACACGATACCGAATGCGCACTGTGTTTCGTTCCGGCTCGATGTGAACATCACTCGAACGCAGGTTGACCGCGTACGAAAGCGAACTGGTCACCAGCTGTGGGATATTCCCCGAAATGATCGCATTTTGCAAAACTTTTGACTGCTCGGAGGTCGGTGCAGCCACAGCGCCACCTGTCGGTGCAGCCGCCTTTTGAGCCGCCTCTTTCTTTGCTTCCAAATCCGGAAACAGCGCATCACCCCCCGCGGGCGATGCCGCCGGAGTTTCTGAAGTAGGCGAATTGACTGTCGCTGAGTCAGCCATAAAAATTAAACGTTTTGAAGATAAGCATTCAATGAAAGTTGAACCCGCAATTCATCCTCCACCAATTGGAGAGAAATCGAATCGATCGACATCAATCGAACCCCATTGTCGAGCGACCCAGACGTGTCCACATATTCCAAAAATTTCTCAAAGTTACTCTGAGACGTTTCCAAACTCATCGAAATCGGAAGGATGCGGTACGTTTCCAATACTTCGATGTCGTCGTACGCCAATTGATTGATGAAGAACGGATTGTTGGCGTAGTGATTTTCAAATGCAAAATCATCAAACGCTCGCGTCAATCCAGTGATGTCCTCGTCGGACGGGAACACCGCATCGATTTTTTCTTGGTTCGCACTCACGTCATCCATGAAATCTTTTTTGGCATCTTGATAGTCTCCCATGAGGTCAGCATTTTCTTGCTCCAGCCCAAACAACGTGGTGTCCGCCTCGGCCAGTTGTGTGTTCAGGACCGAAAGGGCGGTGTATTTAGAGAA
>CAZEDN010000171.1:0-2722 GCA_964510905.1 uncultured Candidatus Peribacteria bacterium | reverse complement strand
CCGTCCCCACTCGTTGATCGAGCATATCGGCTCGGGCGCTCCTTGGGACCTCAACCGAGATTTTACAGGGGGTGTGCGTATTTACTCACCCTATAAAGCCCGCCGCCCAACAGATTGGTATTTGGGTACAGCCGATGCCGTGCAGCAAAATTTCAGTTTTATCAAGAGCACAAACCCAGATTTTGTGTTGATCCTCTCTGGTGATCACATATACGAGATGAACTACGATGCCATGATCGCTTTCCATATCGATCACCGGGCGGATATCACATTGGGAACGATCACCGTGCCCATTGAAGATGCGTCCCGCTTTGGCATCGTGGGTTTGGATGATAAATACAGAGTTACATCTTTCATCGAAAAACCTAGCGATCCTCCCTCGAACCAGGTCAATATGGGAGTCTACCTCTTCAATATGGATGTATTGGACCGCGTTCTATGGAAGGATTATAAAACCAAGGAATCCGCTCATGATTTTGGGAAAAACATTCTGCCTGGCTTAGTAGGAGAGGGGGCGCGAGTCTTCGCTTTTCCATTTGCCGGATATTGGGTCGATGTCGGAACAACCGCATCGTATTGGCAGGCCCACATGGATTTACTTTCTGACCCACCATCTTTGGACTTAAATGATCGTTCATGGGTTATCCACACTCGCACAGAAGAACGACCTCCTGTTCGAATTGCCAACGGTGCACAAGTACTCGACAGCATGATCACCGACGGCTGTGTAGTTGCCTCAGATGCTGTCGTCGAACGAAGTGTACTCGGACCTGGTGTTCGCGTCGCATCTGGCGCAGTGATACGCGAATCGGTCATACTCACTGACTGTGACATACACGCTGGGGCTACAGTTGAGAGTGCCATCCTCGATAAGCGCGTTCAAGTTGGAGAGAAAGCCCGCGTGGGCGGTATCAGCTCGAAAACGCCTCCCCAACTGGTCATGATAGGAAAGAACAGCCACATCCCATCAGGGTATACCATCGAGCCAGGTGCCACAATACCGGCCGATATCCAAGAAAAAGATTATCCTTCAAAAACCATAAAAGCCGATACTACAATTAATCGTAAGCGAGACAAATCTTATGACATTTGAGCGCGCTTCGGGTATTTTGCTGCACCCGACCAGTTTACCCAGTCCATACGGCATTGGAGATATCGGGCCAAAAGCGCACGAATGGATCGATTTCCTAGCTGCGTCCGGCAGCAGTTTGTGGCAGGTATTGCCCCTCGGGCCCACAGGTTATGGAGACTCGCCATACCAATGCTTCTCAGCATTTGCTGGGAACCCTTATATCATCAGCCCTGACGCGCTGCTA
Organism: uncultured Candidatus Peribacteria bacterium; assembly: GCA_964510905.1. GTDB lineage: Bacteria > Patescibacteriota > Gracilibacteria > UBA1369 > UBA12473 > CAZEDN01. The sequence continues at coordinate 1,406 of CAZEDN010000171.1, read as the reverse complement.
AAAGATGGATTACTCACCTACGATGATATTCGCGATCGTCCCTCATTTCCCATAGAACGGGTGGAATACGGCAGTGTAATCTCTTACAAATTAAAACTCCTCAACCGAGCCTTTGATAGATTCCAAAGTACCTCTTTACCCAATATCTCAGAAGAATTCAACGCTTTCAAAGAAGCCGAGGGGCATTGGCTGGACGACTATGTACTCTTTATGACTATCAAAGAAGAACATGGTGGCGGATCTTGGGTTGATTGGCCTGCGCCTTTCCGCCAACGAGACGCGCAAACATTGAACTCCTTTATAGATGCTCATTCAGACGATATCCAACGACATGCCTTTTGGCAATTCATCTTCTTCCGGCAATGGGCTGAACTACGAAATCACGCCAATGAATCGGGTGTTAAAATCATTGGTGATATACCCATCTTTGTAGCCCACGACAGTGCGGACGTTTGGGCCAACCCTGAAATTTTCTATCTAGACGACGAAGGCCAACCTATTGTTGTCGCTGGGGTTCCCCCAGATTATTTTTCACCAACCGGCCAACTTTGGGGTAATCCTTTGTATCGTTGGGATCTCCATGCCGATGATGGATACATTTGGTGGCTTGACCGCTTACGCGCTGTGCTATCGCTGGTTGATATTGTCCGCCTGGATCACTTCCGCGGATTTGCTGGCTACTGGGAGATTCCAGCAGAAGAAGAGACGGCCATAAATGGACAGTGGGTGACTGGACCTGGTGCGGAGTTCTTCGAAGTTGTTGAAAAAGCGCTGGATACCCTTCCCATCATCGCTGAGGATTTGGGAGAAATCACCCCCGATGTGGTCGAGTTGCGAGAACAGTTCAAACTCCCAGGCATGAAAATCCTGGTATTTGCCTTTGACAGCGATGCTGAAAATGAATTCCTGCCTCACAACTTCACTCCTAATTGCGTGGTGTATACCGGCACTCATGACAACGACACGACGCGTGGCTGGTATGAACGTACCGATGAGAGAATCCGCGATTATGCCCGACGGTACCTGGCTCGTGATGGCCATGACATGGCTTGGGATCTGATCCGTCTGGCCTGGTCTTCAGTGGCTGTGTTCGCTCTGGCTCCCTTACAGGATTTCTTGAATTTGGATAATAAGGCTCGCATGAATTTCCCCAGCAAACCCAGTGGAAACTGGGTTTGGCGGATGCCACCCCGCGCACTCACGGAGGATCTTCAAGTGCGGCTAAAAAATATAAACAATCTTTATCGGAGACACGCTGTCTCTGTTGAGGAGCAAAGCGATTGATTTGAGATATTGGACTCTAAATCCAATGTGTCTTGATGTAAATGGCCTCGTCGCCCTGTGGCAGGAGGCCTTTTTAGCGCAAACACTCCAGGGCAAACTAATCTCATGATCATTACGTGTGA
>CAZEDN010000170.1:0-2745 GCA_964510905.1 uncultured Candidatus Peribacteria bacterium | reverse complement strand
GGCTCGACGAAAAAATTGGGAGACTCTCCTCCTGGCCAAATGAATTTGGCTTAACTGAACTTTAACCTCTTTGAATCATGAAAAAAGTGGTGATTATCGGGAATGGCGCGCGGGAACACGTCATCGCCGAGACCCTCAAAAAATCTTTACAAGGTGTGGAGTTGTTCACATTTGGGAGCGCTAAGAATCCGGGCATGATGGAGCTTTCATCCGGGTATGAAGTAGCGAGTGTGACCGATTTTGATCGTTTGATGGATTTTGTGCGGTATGTGGATCCTGATTTTGTGGTTCCTGGGCCGGAAGCGCCGATTGCGGCGGGAGTTTCGGACATGCTCAGCGAGATGGGCATTGCGAGTGTGGCGCCGATGATGACCGTGGCGCGCCTCGAATCGTCTAAGTCGTTCACGCGGGATCTGCTTCACAAATACAATATTCCCGGGAATCCTAAATTTAAGATTTTTTACGAGGCGGATGGGTTGCAAAAATACATGGAGGAGGATCTGGAGGGAGAATTTGTGGTGAAAGCGGATGGATTGAAGGGCGGAAAGGGTGTGATGGTGGTTGGAGATCATTTGAAAGATGCGGAGGAAGGAGCGAAGTATGCGGCGAAGTGTATTGCGGATGAGGGGCAGGTTGTTGTGGAGGAAAAGTTTGTGGGGCCGGAGTTTAGTTTGATGAGTTTTGCAGATGGGGAAGCGGTCGTGGACATGGTGCCGGTGCAGGATCATAAACGAGCGTATGTTGGAGATAAGGGGCCGAATACGGGTGGGATGGGAACGTATAGTGATGCGGATCATTCGTTGCCCTTTTTGGAGGCGCGCGACCTGGAAGATGCGCACGATATTACGGTGCAGGTTTCGCGCGCGCTACACGAAGAGACCGGCACGCGGTTTAAGGGAATTATGTACGGTGGATTTATTGCGACCAAGCATGGCGTACGGCTCATTGAATACAATGCTCGTTTCGGCGACCCCGAGGCGATGAATGTGCTGCCGATTTTGAAGACCGACTTTGTGGAGGTGTGTGAGGCGATGGCGCGTGGAGAGCTTTCTGGGATGAAGATTGCGTTCGAAAAAAAGGCAACGGTGTGCAAATATGTGGTGCCGGATGGCTATCCTGACAAACCTGTTAAAGGCAAGAAAATCGAGGTCGATGGCGTGCCAGAGGATGTAAAAGCCTATTTTGCGTCGGTGGATCAGCGCGAGGATGGGCTGTACTTGTCCGGCTCACGAGCGATTGCGTTTGTCGGCATTGGAGATTCGCTTGAGGAGGCGGAAAAGAAGGCACAAAAAGCATGTTCATGCGTGAAAGGGCCGGTCTTCTTCCGGGAGGATATCGGAACCCGTGCGTTGATCGATGAGCGGGTTAAGATGATGAAGGAGCTGCGTGGGTAGTACTCCTAAGAAAACTACGCCTCCAATTCCCTTAAAGTATGGGCCAGAACCATTTCCATGGCTTGCCTTAGAGGAAGGTTTTCAACGTCAAAGGCAGCCAGTACTTCATCGGGATTCTGGCTGGTGCTACTTTCGTATAAAAGTTGATCAAAGAAGTTTTCAGGGTCTTCTGGGTTTTCTTCACAAAACTGTAGTACATCTTGCAACAAATTCGATAGAGGAATGCTAATGAAATCTTCACCCCTATAAATATCCATCTTACTTTGGCCCCTCTCAACCGTTATTTGAACCTTAAGTTTTTCTCCATTTGGCGCAATGATAGATGTCTCTCCACCCTGCTCGTCAAAGAACCGTACAGGGGCTAGTCTATCCAACTCTTGTACTTGATCGATGACCGCGAGATGATCTTTAAATGTCTGAGTCGCTTCCTCAGAGATATCCAGTTTCTCAGCATTCACATAGACTCCATTCGCATCGACGGCGAGCGAAAAAGGTTTGTCATAATTGTAATTATCGACTAAAAGTTCAAATGTCTCCGGATCCGCCCCTTCTATAACCTTTGGTTCAGGTATTCGTCTATTCCCATATGTTCCCCAGAGCACATAAACAGAATTCTTATCTTTCATATGTCGCCTGTTGATGACCTCAGCGGTTTCTGCGTCTATTTCTTTATATTCTGAATGATCACTTATTAAGTGCTCATCATTGACGCGCATGATGCCCTGGCCTAGGTGTTCAACTTGGGCTGTATTGCTTATGGATCGAGATCCATATCTTTCAAATTTGCCCGATCCATTAATAAACCATATGGCATGCTTATCTCGATAATACTGCTCTCCCAAAGGTTCGGCGGTGAGCAAATCCATTTGATAGTCATTATTCTTGTAGGCGTGTTTGATCTCAGAAATTGTTACTCCTTCATCATCTCCTGCGGTTAGATTATTGTATCGAATGAAGCTCTCCTCAAATGCGCTATAAGTATCTCTATAAACTTCCCGAAGGGCAGTCATCACCTCTCGAGCTTCGTTTACTAAGTCCATGTCCCACTCGGTCCTCTCCATTTGAAAACTTATTTCTGCTATCTCAGGTATGATGAGCTGAAGCTCTTTCATCCATTCCAGTTCTTCTTCGATGGTTAGCTCTTCTCGAATTTCTGCGTCTTCTAATAGGGCTTTGCTTTCCTCAATCGTATCGCGCGTCTCATCGAGGGTTTGTTTTTGTTCTGGAGATCCTTTAGGCATTTTTGTTTTTTATTAATGAATTTGCTTTTTGAATGTCTTTATTTCTATCCATCAATTCTTCTGCCTTGAGGAGAAGTTTTCTTATTTTCCTTAATTCTATTTTTGAGTTT
>CAZEDN010000169.1:0-2761 GCA_964510905.1 uncultured Candidatus Peribacteria bacterium | reverse complement strand
CTATAAAAAAGCGATTAAGAGTGCGCGCGACAAAGTGGATCAAGGAGGAAAAATGAGCGAAGCCCTTGAAGGAAACGGAAAGCTATTCCCCCCGCTCGCCACACACATGTTGTACATCGGAGAAAGCACCGGAAACATGGAAACCACCACCGATCACCTCGCACAGTTATACGAAAGAAACGTGGATAGCATCACCAAAAATCTCTCGGTCCTTTTAGAGCCAATGCTCTTGGTGTTCATGGGAGTTCTCATTGGAGGAATAGCCGTATCCATCATTCTGCCGATTTACCAATTGCCTAACCTCATTGGACAATGATGAAGAAAGCCATAACCATGGTCGAACTGATTCTGGTGATCGCCTTGCTCGGCATCGCGGTGGGATTCTCGATTCTTTATCATCAAACGTCCCAAGTCCGTGCTGACGTGAACAGCCAAACCAGCACATTGGTGTCGTACATGAGATTGGCCCAAACCAAGGCCATGTCAGGAAAAAACAACACCAGTCATGGGATTCATTTGGAATCGGACGCCTACACTCTTTTTGAGGGGGCCAGTTATTCTCCAAGCCACCCCGACAATATTGTCATGAGTCTTCCTTCGACGATCGCGATCCAGACTATCCCCTTAAACGGGGGGGGGAGTGATGTGATTTTCAGTCCTCCTCACGGCGAAACCACCACGTATGGATCTTTCGATATGACGTCCGGTCAAATCAATAAAACTTTGCCCATAACCATTTCTTCCTTTGGAACCATCACTTACTAAATCCATCCAAAACGCCAAAGGGTTTGCACTGATCGAGATCCTTCTCGCGGTGGCACTGTTCGCGATTTTCTCAACCTCCATCGTGTATCTTTCTTTGGACACCATCGATCGAGATGCCAAAACCCAACTCGACAGTGAAGCATTGCTGTATGCCCAGGAAGGGATCGAAGCAACTCGAAACATGCGTGATCGCGATTATTTACTCATGGCCAATGGCGATCATGGGTTGCAGTTGAGTGGGGATGAATGGACTTTTATTGCGGCTCCTGAAGATATCGGTGGATTTTATGAACGTACCATCATCATTGAAGATGTTTATCGTGATGGGTACGGGGATATCGCAGAAAGCGGAACCTTTGACCCAGACACTAAAAAAGTAATTTCCGAAGTGGCTTGGACCTGGAGAACCGCATTTGATCGTTCGGTAACGTTGACGACCTACTTATCCAATTGGCCCGGAGACGACTGGATTCAAACCACGTGTACAGAGTTCAATGCCGGAACCTTCACCGATAGCGAAACCTTAGCCTCAGATCCACCTCCTGCAGACAATTGTCTCATACTGCTCAGTGCCATTGGAGGACCTAGCGACTTTTTTGCTTCAGCTGACATTGGCGATCATGGAAACGATGTGGACGTGGATGGAAATTACGCTTATGTGGCCGCAAAAAAGACCCATGAAGGATTGACCATCGTGGATGTCAGTGACCCAGCGAACCCAATCGTTGAATCCGTTACCGATGTCGGTGAAAAGGCGGGATACATCACAAAAGACGGGAATTATGCCTACATTGGAGTGAGAACCAGCGAAGGGTTGGCCATTGCAAACATCTCAAACTCCAGCAACCCTTCGACCGTATCCATTTTGGACATCGACAACGAAGGCCACCAAATCGTGATTTCCGGAAACACGCTTTTTATGGGCGTGGATGATGATGACATGAGTTTTATCAGCGTGGACATTAGCGATAAAGAGAACCCTGAATATCTGGATATATTGGATCTGGATGATGAAACACTGGCTGCCCACATCAATGGAAACTATATCTATGCCGGAGTGGATGATGATTCTAGTGGATTGCGCGTGATTGACATTTCAAATCCCTCAAATATGAGTGAAGTGGGATCGCTCGATGTGGGGGAAGAGGTGAACGCGATTGAAATCAGTGGAGCCATCGCTTATGTGGGGAGTGAAGATAATGAAGACTCATTGCAAGTAGTGAACATTTCGACGCCAACTTCACCCACATTAGTGACTTCGATTGATGTGGGGGGCGAAATCCAAGATCTCGTCATGCACGGAAACTACCTATATGCGGCCGTGGATGAGCAAAATGCGGGACTTGCGGTGATCGACATCAGCAACCCGCTTGCTCCATCCTTGGAATACAATTTGGACATCATGGGAAAAGCGACTGGGATCGATACCGATGGAGATTATATCTACATCTCCACAGATACGAGCAATAAGGGCTTGGTCATCGTCGGGGCTCAATCAGGAGGGGTCGCAATATCAGGGTCCTACATTTCGACAATCCTCGACACAGGAGGTGAAGACACGCGCTACAATTTTATTGAATGGGATCACACCGAAGTCCCCGGCGGATCGGTTAAATTTCAAATCCGAACCGCCAGCTCCGAAGCCGGGTTGACCTCAGCCACATGGGTGGGATCGGATGGAACCAATGCCACATATTACGAAAATTCTCGCACCGAAATCGAACTGAATTCAAGTCGAAGTGGGCAACGCTATTTACAGTTTAAAGCCATCATCGAATCCGATGGAGCCACCAGCCCGACCATTGAAAGCGTCCGTATCAACTACAACCCGTAAGAAACTCAAATGTCAAAACTCAAAGCTCAAAGCTGCAACTCAAAACTCAAAACGAGAAAAGGGACCACACTCATCGAGATCGTCATGTATTTCACGATTGTAGGACTGTTTTTAATCCAGCGGGAACTCCCCGCCCGTGAGGGTGGGGATGAGAGCCTGTCC
>CAZEDN010000168.1:0-2781 GCA_964510905.1 uncultured Candidatus Peribacteria bacterium | reverse complement strand
GTTGGATTTTTACAAAAAGATGGGGTTGCCGTTGCCGCGACGTCATCCGGATCAGCGGTATTTGGATCGGATTGCACAGCGTGTTCCGCGGAAGTTGTGGAAGCGGGGGTGTACGAAGTGTGAAGAGGAGACATGGGCCAGTTTTGCGCCAAAAGATCCTGCGAAAGTGTATTGCAGGGAGTGTTATTTGGGGGAGGTCTACTAATTTGGCTTAGGATTCCTCAAGAGCAGTGCGTGGAACGAAGAATCTAATTCCTTTATCAGTTTTTTCGGCGTGGGTCCATTGAACTGTAGGCCTGGAGTTATTCCAAGCTTCAATAATGTTGTCTCGATAATCCTCCGTACCTCTAGAAACCACTTCGCACTGTACTACTGCACAAGGATTTGGGGGATCCTCGTTGATATGGCTCTGGGGATTGAGTAGGGAGGCCTTTTCCGTTAGGTCAGGCCATATTCGTAAAATTTCTGCTTTGACATATTCTTCGGCGCGGTCCATAAGTCTTTCATTCTCTTCATCGGCCTCATCACGCTCTTCGAGCATTACATCTAGTTCTTCGGCGCGTCTAAGCCAAGCTTCGGCCATTTCGCGGCTTACTTTAGCTTGGTGTTCTAGAGCGACTCTACTGGGGATATTGGGTTCTCCAAGGGTTCCGGAAGATTCTCGGAGGCCAAAGCAGACGTGGATTTCGACTGTCACCTTTTTTTCTCCCTGAAACTTAAAGGCCCAATAATTAGGTGTTTTTCCATCGAGGGTACCGACAAGTTCTTGAACCTCTGTTGGCCCTTGAGCGCTTTCGAAAGTGATCTCAAATCTCAGTGAATCACCATGAGTTATACCGTTAGAAATACTTATGGCTTCCCCTTCTAAGCCGACATGGTCGCGGAGGGCATCGATGAGCAATCCTTTAAGGCGCTCTTTAGCAAATTTATCTGTTTGTGTGCTTTGACCATCGGGACCAAGGGCGCGTCGTCTGTTGGATTGAAATTCTAAGTCGGCTGCGTCGCGACCGGTCCAACCTTGCATGTCATTGGCATCAACAACGGGCACGCGTGGCTCTTCTGGGAGTTGGTACTGTTCGTCTGCTCTGGCGGCGGAGGCTTCAGTGACGTCTGTCATTTTTAAGTGGGTTAAAGACAGGAGCTGAATTTAGCACCCCTGGGCATAACCGGTCAAGAACTTTACTAGATATCGGACTCTACCAAAACCCGTTCCCCTAATTCACCGCCGCAGTATTTGACGAGGAGAGTTTCGAGTTCGGCGAGGCATTCTTCGACATCTTCCATGGTGCAGGCATCGTTTCCGTCTACGTTGAGGAGGAGGTTGGTGGTGTTTTCGTTCGCTTTGGAAATTTCTGAGTCGTAATAGTTGAAGTCACGGGCCATCATGAGGCTGGCGGAATCGAAGTAGCAGAGCTCGCCGGCGTTGACCGGGACCTCCTTCTTGGCGCCCAGGCCGTGGAACATCTCACCACCTTTGGCGAACGCGAGGTCGACGGGGAGTTTGAGGGCATCGAGATTGAAGATTCCAATGGAGATTTGGTGTTTGACCACGAGGGCGTTGTAAAGGTCGACTGCGATGTTGATATTGGGCAGTTCCTTGCCGTTGGCAAGACGAGAGATGAGCGCGACCGGGCTGGGTTTGTTGGTGGAAGGTTTCACTCCAAAATTGCGGAACATTTCGCGATACGCTTCGAGGCGAGGTGAGTTGCGGCGGAGCTCTTTGAAGTCGAGGCCGGACCAGAGGCCGTTGCGGATTTGGTCGATTTCGGGAGGCGATTGAGTGATTTTGACCCCTTTGAGTGTGTTGAAACCGAGCTTGATGCCGGGGAATTGTTCGCGGACGTCCTTGCGGATGATGATGGTGGGGGTTTTGAGGTCTTCGATGGGCGCTTTTTCGCGTTTTTTGAGTTTTGCGACTTCTTCAAAGCGTTTGATCACAAAGGGGCGGTCGAGTGATTCGAGAAACCATCCGGCTTGGGGGCCAGAGGGTTTTCCAAGGAGGGAAACGTAAATAGCGCCGAAGGCATCGCGTGGCTCGAGTGGAGAATTTTTGCGAAGTTCGTGGATTTGGCCGTGAAGATTTTCGCCTTGGATGTCGGGGTTTTGGGTGAGAAATTCGGCAATCGATTTAAGGAAGGCGCGTTGATCGGCCTCGAGGTCATGGGCGAGGTCGGGAACGTCGTCCTGGATCTCAAATTTGGCGTGGTCAGAGGCGAAATTTTCGAGCCAGACTTTGGCGTATTCGCTGCGTTCATCGGCCTCGGCTTTGTCGGCGTCGGTGAGTGGGGCTTCCTTCATTTTTTCGATCTCTTTGTGGACGTCGAGGTACGGGATTTGGACCATGAAGGCCACTCGGGAGAAGCGGGGGAAGTATCGTTCGGGAATGTTTTCAGGAGAGAGTTGGGCGAAATGGAAGGCGCGGCCCAGGTCGGGCGTGTCGGACTCGGCACCGAAGTGAATGGCCGCGCATTCGTCATGATTATCGTATAACCGCGGAATCGTGTCGCCGTCGATGTTGAAATCGATGGGCTTTTGCGGGGAGGTGCGGACCATGAGAAAGCGCAATAGCTCGGGTGGCATCATGTCCGAAACCTCTTTCGCGGTCGCGCCGAGGCCTTTTGAGGCGGACATTTTGGCGCCGCCGAACAAGAAAAATTCGTAAGGCACATTGAATGGGACGGCGGCGGCCAACACTTCTTCGCAAATCGCAGAGCTCACATCGTGTGAACCCCCGGCCGCATTGTGATCTTTCCCGGATCCTTCGACATCCACACCGTGATC
>CAZEDN010000167.1:0-2783 GCA_964510905.1 uncultured Candidatus Peribacteria bacterium | reverse complement strand
CTAAGATTGCAGAAGATGCGGGCGCTGTTGCCGTGATGGCATTGGAGCGCGTTCCCTCTGATATTCGAAAGACGGGGGGCGTGGCGCGGATGTCCGATCCGGTCATGATCAAAGGAATCATCGAGGCGGTGACCATTCCGGTGATGGCAAAAGTGCGTATCGGTCATTTTGTGGAAGCACAGATTTTGGAAGCGTTGGGAGTTGATTATATCGATGAAAGCGAAGTTCTCACTCCTGCTGATGAAGAGTTTCACGTGGATAAATCTCCGTTCAAAGTGCCGTTTGTTTGTGGCGCAACCAACTTGGGCGAGGCGTTACGACGTGTCCATGAAGGTGCAGCTATGATCCGCACCAAAGGCGAAGCAGGGACTGGGAATGTTGTCGAAGCGGTGCGTCACTGGCGTGCTATTGACGGTGAAATTCAAGAACTCAAAGAACTTCATGAAACTCAACTCAAGAAACGCGCCGAGGAGATGCGCGTCCCTGTCGAACTGGTGAAAGAAGTGGCCGAAGCGGGTCATCTTCCGGTCGTGAACTTTGCAGCGGGGGGGCTTGCCACTCCTGCAGATGCGGCGTTGATGATGCAGCTTGGCTGTGATGGTGTGTTTGTGGGTTCAGGAATTTTCAAATCTTCCGATCCTCCTAAACGTGCCAAGGCGATCGTGGAAGCCACCACTCATTTCAACGATCCGGATGTTCTGGCCCGTGTTTCTGAGAATCTCGGAGAGGCCATGGAAAGTCTCATCATCGAAGAGCTGGAGGTTAAATATGCCGATAGGGGATGGTAATTCAAAATTATGATTGGAGTTCTCGATTTACAGGGCGATGTGATTGAGCATGTGCGCGCTTTGGAGCGGTGCGGTGCAGAGGTTCTTCGTGTGAAAACGACAGACGATTTGGAGAAGGTGGATGGGCTGATTCTTCCTGGTGGTGAAAGTACGGCGATTCAAAAATTACTGGATTGGGAAGGGGTCACTTCCTTTTTGGTGACGAGAATAAAGCAGGGCATGCCGGTGTGGGGAACGTGTGCGGGCGCGATCCTGTTGGAGCAGTGGAAATTATTAAATGTGGCTGTTGATCGAAATGCGTATGGTGGGCAATTGGACAGTTTTGAAACCGCCATTGAAGCCAACTTAAATAACGAGAAAAGTGAGGTTCATGGGATTTTTATTCGGGCACCCAAAATAACTTCGGTTGGCCAAAACGTTGAGGTTCTGGCAGAATTTGGGCCCGATGTGGTTATGATTCGTCAGGGCAACATTCTGGCGACCACCTTTCATCCGGAACTGACCGATGACGATACGATTCACCAATACTTTCTAACCATGATTCATGAATCCTCATGAGATTGAAGAGCACACAAAGCGGCTCCTCGAACTGATCGGCGAAGACACTTCACGCGATGGATTGAAAGACACTCCTAAGCGTGTGGCCAAGTCGTATGAAAAACTGTTTTCAGGTTACGGAAAGGATCCGGCCAAAATTGTGACGGTGTTCGACAATGAGGGATACGACGAGATGGTGATCGCGAAAGACATCGAATTTTACAGCTATTGCGAGCATCACATGATCCCGTTTTTTGGGCGGGCGCACATCGGATACATCCCGGAAGATAAGATCATTGGGGTGTCAAAAATACCTCGTATTTTGGAAGTATTTGCACGACGTTTGCAGAATCAAGAGCGGCTCACGTCTCAAGTGGCGGATGCGTTGATGGATATTCTTGCGCCTAAAGGTGTGGGAGTGGTGATCGAGGCGCAACACCTGTGCATGATGTCGCGGGGTGTGGAAAAACAGAACTCCATGATGACCACATCGGCGGTGCGTGGATTGTTTAAGTCGAACTTGAACACGCGATCCGAATTTTTGCGTTTGATTGGAAAAGCTTAAAAAATTGTTATGGCGGATTCCATTCCAAAACCGGTTCAGGATCTGATTCAGGCGTTTACGCGACTTCCTGGGATTGGTCCTAAAACGGCTCAACGACTGGCAATGCACCTGTTGCAGTCACCTGATACGATGGGGGATTCGCTTTCGGAAGCGATTAAAAATCTCAAGCGTTCGACCATGTTGTGTGGCACGTGTTGGCATCTCGCCATGCAAAGTCCGTGTGCGATTTGTGATAATTCGTACCGAGACCATTCGATCATTTGTGTGGTGGAGCATCCGGCCGATTTGATCGCGCTGGAAAAAACCGGGACGTACAAGGGGCTGTATCATGTATTGCACGGTTCGCTTTCACCGATCGATGGGATTGGGCCGGACGATTTGAAGATTGCGGAGTTGATTGAACGCGTGAAGAGCTCGAACGGGGAAATTGTTGAGGTGATTTTGGCGACCAATCCCACGATGGAGGGGGAGTCTACCGCCAATTATTTGGCCGATTTACTCAAACCGTTGAAAGTGAAAACGACCCGCATTGCGCGTGGGCTTCCCTCGGGGGCGGACATCGAATACGCGGATGATCTTACGTTGACGCGGTCTCTTCAGGGTCGGCAGGAGTTGTGATTTTGGGTTGCGCTTAAAGAAGGGTCTATGTTTGAATGAGGACCTTAATTTAAATTTATGGCTGAAGACGGACCACGTTTCGCAGATGAGACTGAGGCGTATGGTTATGAAGAGGCACATGAAGCGGCTGATGAATTTGGAGAACGTATTGCGACTAAGGATTTGCGGCAGCCCCGTATCGCCGTAGTCACTGGCTCAGGAGGAATGGGAGCATTTGTTCAAAAATACACTCATCCGGATACTCGACTTGCCGTCCCCACTCATGATATCCGTCA
>CAZEDN010000166.1:0-2829 GCA_964510905.1 uncultured Candidatus Peribacteria bacterium | reverse complement strand
GAACTTCGCCAGTTTAGAAATCGCGTGGACTTCTTCGAGGATGCCAGTTTTGGCTTTTGCTGCGAGCATTTTCTCCAATTCAGGCGAAGGGCCAAAATGGCTCTCGATGGCGTGTTGTCCAGGACGGGTTACGATTATTATCTCTTCGATGCCGGATTCCACCGCTTCTTCCACTAAATATTGGATGACCGGTTTATCCACGATGGGTAGCATCTCTTTGGGTTGTGCTTTTGTGGCTGGTAAAAAGCGTGTGCCTAAGCCTGCTGCGGGAAAGACCGCTTTCTTGATGGGTTGAGCCATTATTCCTCGATTTTAATGACGCGAGTACGGACTCGCTCCGTTTTTGGAATGCGAATTGTTAGAACGTTGTCTTTGAAGTTTGCGTTTACGTTGTTGGTGTCGACTGCTGCGGGGAGCACGATGGAGCGTGAAAAGTTCCCCCAGAAGCATTCTTGGATATAGAAGTCCTCGTTTTTCACATTTTCTTTGGTGGGCATTTGTCGACGTCCTTTAATAGTGATGACGTCGTCGGTGATGCTGATGTTGAGTCGGTCGGCTGAGGTGCCGGCGATGGGGGAGATGATCACGATTTCTTCTTCAGTTTGATACACATCCACGGATAGTTGTCCTTCTTGTTCGGTTGGGACGTTTTCCGGGGCTGTATGAGTGAGTTTGACGTTGGATTCTTCATCGCGGGATTTACCGGCGTCGTAGGCTGCTTGGCGACCTTTTTTTGGCTTTGCTTTGCTGAGTTGTCCGATTCCTATTGGCTTCATGATAGGTGAGGTTATTTCTTCTTAGCCGCTTTGATTTCTGATTTTTTCCAGGTTTTTCGAGGTAGGAAAGCTAGGAACTCTTTTTGAGTGAGGGTCTCTTTTGTGATTAGGTCTTTTGCGATCTTGTGAAGTTCTTTTTTGTGCTTACCCAAGATCTTTTTCGTGTTTTCGTATCCTTCTTTTACAATTTTTTCTACTTCGGAGTCAATCTCGGCAGCCATTTTTTCGGAGAAGTTTCGTACGCGACCAAAATCGCGTCCTAAGAACACTTCTTGATTTGGTTCGCCGTAAATGATTGGCCCGAGCGAACTCATGCCGTATTCGGTGACCATTTTGCGGGAGAGTTGGCTGGCGCGTTCGAGGTCGTTGCTGGCGCCTGTTGTCATTTCACCAAATATCAATTCTTCGGCCACATATCCACCGAGGAGTGAAACGATTTCATCTTTGAATTTGCTTCGGCTGGATAGGTGTTTGTCTTTTTCGGGGAGGAACCATGTAGCGCCCAAGGTCATGCCGCGCGATACGATTGAGATTTTGTGCACGGGATCACATTCGGGGGAGTAGTGGCCGGCGAGTGCGTGGCCAACTTCGTGGTATGCGGTGATCTTCTTTTCTTCTTTCGACATGGCGCGGGATTTGCGTTCGGGGCCCATGACGATCTTTTCGATGGACTCTTCGATGTGCTTGGTCGTGATCGATTTTCGGTTTTGTTTGGCGGCGAGAATTGCCGCTTCGTTGAGGAGATTTTCCAGATCTGCGCCGGAAAATCCAGGGGTTTGTTGAGCGATTTTTTTAAGGTCCGTGGTTTTGGCCATTGGTTTGCCCCGAGCGTGGACTTTAAGGATGGCTTCACGAGCTTTTAAGTCCGGGCGATCTACGATGACGCGGCGGTCGAAACGGCCTGGTCGGAGCAGTGCAGGATCTAAAACGTCGGGTCGGTTTGTGGCGGCCATGACGATGACGTTTGTGCCTTGTTCAAAGCCGTCCATTTCTGTGAGAATTTGGTTCAATGTTTGTTCGCGTTCGTCATGTCCTCCGCCGAGTCCGGCGCCACGTTGTCGGCCGACCGCATCGATCTCGTCGATGAAGATGATGCACGGTGCGTTGCGTTTTGCGCGTTTGAAAAGATCTCGTACACGGCTGGCTCCCACACCCACAAACATTTCTACAAACTCTGAACCAGATATATTAAAGAACGGAACATTGGCTTCACCGGCTACTGCGCGAGCAAGCAAAGTTTTTCCGCATCCTGGAGGTCCGATCAATACCACGCCTTTTGGAATTTTGGCGCCCATTTTGGTGTATTTCTTTGGTGTTTTTAAAAAGTCGACTATTTCTTCGAGTTCATTTTTTGCCTCTACGGCTCCGGCTACATCTTTAAACTTAGTTTTGTTCTTTTTTTCGTCATTGCTTCTTGCTTTGCTCTTTCCAAACGACATGGCTTGATTGTTGGAAGATTGTGCCTGCCGCATCATGAATATGAAAAACCCGATGATAATGGCAAAAGGGAATAATCCGATCAATACATCTCTCCAAAAGTTTGAACTCTGGGTGTCGACCACTTCCACTTCGATTTCAGCGAGGATTTCGGGGTCGACCCCTTCCAAAATCTCACTCAACGTCGCGCTTCCTTCCTTAATAGTAGAAAACTCATAATCTTCTTTATCTTCGTCTTCGGAATACGAAATCTTGTTTTCAGCGACCTCAATGCGTGCCACTTCTCCTTCTGTTACGTCTTCCACAAATGTACTCAACGGAACCTTGGTGACCTCGTCCTGCGATGGGTTGAACATGAAGTACAACATGGTGAGGACCAACGCGGTGATCACCAAATACAGGAAGTTGTTGGAAGGTTTTTCAGGTAGCTTTTTGAGGGGAGTTTGTCGGTTTGGCATAGCGAATTGATTTTACTCGAAAAAAATAGGGTTGGCTAGGGGTTGACACGGGGATTTTTTAAAGGGTAACATGAGGGCCATTATTTAAAATGGTTTTATGAATAGACCAGATCCAGCACCTGTCGAAGGCGCTAGAACTTCTTCTACGGCGATGATTA
>CAZEDN010000165.1:0-2833 GCA_964510905.1 uncultured Candidatus Peribacteria bacterium | reverse complement strand
GCAATCGTGGCAGTACACGATGTATTTGGAGTCGGGTGAGTAGGTCGAAATGATCTCCTTATCGCATTTGTCGCATTTCCGCTTGTACAGTTTTCGCTCGTTTCGCAATGACAATCTACGTTTTTGCCGACAATCAGGACAATTCACAGGAAATGGCAGGTCTTTTTTCTTGTAAAACTTCTGCTCCTGCTCAATGATCAAAAAATCTTTGCTACACGCCTTACATTTTTCAACAACGTTTTGATCAGACATGCTTGAGGGGGTTAAAAGTTTTCGGGATAGGTTGAGGGAAGGTGTTTTCCGTACTCGCCGTCGCGCTTCATTTGCGCCTTGAGTTCAGTCACTTTCGCTTCATACTCCTCCGGCGAATATGGCGTATTGAATATACAATATTCCGCATGATTTAGCGAGAAACAACCAAAGCAATGGTGCGAATTGTACACATTTTCGCAATACTCTAAATCGTACGAATCGAACACCGCATAACAAAAATCACAATTCGTGATATTCATCGCCGACATCACCTCATAATTGAGCTCCGACTTGTAGTAATTGTTGGAGCAATCCAGTGAATCGTTGATCTCTTCGCAATTATTGAGATAGCAACAATCGCGCAACTTTGTCGTATCAAAGCAGTGATAACAGTCCTTGGATTGATAGAGGTAATCTCCAAACGCATTTTCGTTTTGATCGCCTCGAAGCATTAAACGTGGCGTCTCTCGCTTGAGCGCTTCCACACGTTGTTCAATTTCTTCGTGGGAAAGTTTTTCCACTTCTTTCAATTTCTCCTCATATTCCTCCTTTTTGTATTTTTTGTTAAAGATGTGATACTCCGCCTTTCGCAATCCCACACACCCAAAACAGTCGTTGCTCCCGCGTAGGTCGTAACAATGTTTGAGGTTTCGTGACGTCCAGCAATCCTGGCACGATTGGCACTCGTAACATTCATGGCAGTCCACACAGTCGTAACAAATGCGGCAGTAAAAGCAGTAATCGCAATCCACGCAATCCTCGGAGTTGTAGAGGAAATAGCCGTAATAGCAATCCTGATCGTACTCGCTGCCGATGAGGAGGTAGCAATTCTTGCAGTTTCCGGAGTAATTCACAAACTCGCTATTTTGGCAGTTCACGTACAGCAGCGCCACACGGGGATGCTTGAGCCGAAGTTGTTCCATTTGGGCGAGAACGCTCATCGTTGAAGCTTTAAAAACAGGAACCCACAATAGCACTTTAATTTAAATTGTCAATTCATGCCGACGTAAAGCACCCGTTCAACACCACACATAATCCAATCTGTAATCAACCTATTGAAATTTATCCAAATTTACGTTATAATTATTCTGTCGAAAGTTTTCCACACATAAATACCTCCTCATGATCACCCCTGAGCAGCTCCAAAAATTCGGTCTCGCATCCAAAGAGGCTCGCGTATACATCGCCATGCTCGAACTCGGCGAACCGGCCGCAGTGACCACCATTTCTAAACGCGCCCACATCAACCGAACCACCACGTACGACATCCTTCAAACCCTGCGCAAAAAAAATCTCGTGGTCCACTACACCCACAAATCCATCCAATATTTCGGCGCCGAAAAACCGGAAAAACTGATCGGATACCTCAAAAACCAAAGTCGCCGCTATCTGGAAATGGCCGAAGAGGCGGAAGACATGCTCCCCGAACTCAAATCCATCTACAACGCCATCCCCGGAAAACCTCGTGTGCAATTTTTTGAAGGCGAAGAAGGGCTTCTCCACGTGTACGAAGACTCCCTCACCTCCTCCGGAGAAATCCGCGCATACGCCTCCGACCAGGCAAATACCGATGCGGTCCCATCATACTTCCCCAAATACTACAAACGGCGCACCGCCAAAAACATCCCCATCCGCGCGATCTTTCCCGATACGCCCAAAGATCGTGAACGCCACGCCCTCGATAAAAAAGAGCTCCGCCAAAGCCGCATCGTCCCCAAATCGGTCATGGACTTCACCCCAGAAATCAACTTTTACGACAACAAAATCATGATCGCGGACTGGAAAGAAAAACTGGGCATCATCATCGAATCCGAAGAGATCGCCAAAGTGTTCAAACAGTCGTTCGAGCTGGCATGGGAAGCGGCCGAAAAGTACCATGAGGAACTTACCAAGCAATCTCCTCATTAAATCTCACACCCGAGTCCTAGCGGTCCTTTGGTTCAGGATATCGGCCTGAATGAAAATAATGGTTCATGGTGCAAACCTTCAAGGCATGAGCCCCAAGGATCGCCTCTACCTCTGGCCAACCGCCTTCAATCTGCCCAGAGGTAATCCCGCTCTGAATTCGCCTACGTCCTTCCCCGTTCAGCCAATAAGCATAACGATCACCCCGTAATTGAGATTCAAGTGCCACCCGAAAACTTTCATATCGCTCTCGATATCCTGCCTCCGAACCATCGACTTCCCCCCCATAATAAAAGATTAAGAGCCCTAAACTGTTCAGCTTCTCATCAAGGTCGGCCGCACTTGCGCTAAACTCGCTTTCCAACATCTCTAAGCTAACGGGTTCAGGAGGATCCGGCTCGGCCTCCACGGCCGCCGGAGGATCATCAGCTGGCTCCTCAGCCCCAATCGTCACCATCATGGCGTTTTCATAAGCATCCATCACCGATTGATGAGGATTTGGCGCCTCTACCGCATCCGCCCTAGCCGCTAACAAAGCCGCAAATGCCATGCCCACGGCCGGAGCCGCAGATCGCAAACTAGGTTCTCCTTCTTTTCCCATACCAAAAAAGCTAAATCACCTCATGAAACTCCCCGCCCTTACGGACGGGGTTTCCCGGCTTCGCCGTAGCTGCGC
>CAZEDN010000164.1:0-2855 GCA_964510905.1 uncultured Candidatus Peribacteria bacterium | reverse complement strand
CTGTCGATCTTTCTGATTAGCCTCTCGGTAGGGTTGCTGGTTTTTGGAAACAATATTGGCCCTGCAGAGACACTTACAGCAGAAGTGCTGCATCAAGGGGCCGAAGAGGTTCATCACATCACCCCTTAACGCCTATTGCTCCTCCGCGGCTCCCCAGGTATAATGGGTGCGTTTTTAACCTGTTATACATGTACGACGCGCCCAAAAATGAACAGAAGTGGCAACAAATATGGGAGAAAAAGGGACTTTATGATACGGATTTGGCCTCCAAGACAGGGAAAACCTATTATAACCTGGTGATGTTCCCTTATCCTTCCGGGGATAAGCTTCATATTGGGCATTGGTACAATTTTGCACCTGCTGACTCCTGGGGGCGTTTTATGCGTATGCATGGGAACAAAGTGTTCACTCCTATGGGGTTTGATGCGTTTGGACTTCCTGCAGAGAATTATGCGGTTAAAACCGGTACTCCTCCTGCTACCAGTACGGCCAAAAACGTTAAATATATGGTCAAACAGCTCAAAGAGCTGGGTGCGATGTACGATTGGTCGCAGACGGTGAATACCAGCGAGCCTGAGTACTATAAATGGACGCAGTGGTTGTTTTTACAGATGTATAAGCGTGGATTGGCTTATAAGAAGAAGTCGCCTGTAAACTGGTGCCCCTCCTGTAAAACGGTGCTGGCAAATGAGCAAGCCCAGGAAGGGACCTGTGAGCGATGTAAAAACCCCATCACCAAAAAACATTTGGCGCAGTGGTTTTGGAAAATTACCTATTATGCGGATAAATTGCTGAATTATGATGGGTTGGATTGGCCTGAAAAGACGAAAGTGATGCAGCAAAACTGGATTGGGCGCAGCGAGGGGGTGAACTTCAATTGTAAGATTAAGGGAACCGATTATGAGTTTGGTGTGTACGATTCGGTGCCGCAGACCCATATGGCGCAGACTTTTGCGGTTATTGCGCCGGAACATTCGATTTTGATGAAATTGGTAAAAGGGACGAAATACGAGAAAAAGGTGAAGGAGTGCGTGGATCGCATCAAAAAGAAGAAGCTGACCAAAAAATTCAACTTTGAGGAGGATATGGATGGGTGTTTTACGGGACTATATATTGAAGATCCGTATGGGACGGGAGATCTGCCTTTGTGGGTGGCTTCGTTTGCGTTAGTTGATTATGGATCGGGAATTGTGAACTGTAGTGCTCACGACGAACGGGATTTTGCTTTTGCGAAAAAGTATAAGATTCCTTTGCGGCCGGTTATGTTTCCTCCAGATAAAAAGTTGGCGAAAGAGGTTCGCGATTTGAAGTGGTGCTATCACCATGCCGATGAGGGTATTTTGGAGCAGCCGAAAAAGTTTAAGGGGCGGAAATGGGGGGAAGCGCGTGAGGACATCATCGATTATTTGGAAAATGATACGAAAATTGGGACGCGCCATGTGAATTATCGATTGCGGGATTGGTTGATTTCGCGGCAGAGGTATTGGGGCGCACCGATTCCTATCATTAATTGTGAAAAATGTGGTGAGGTTCCTGTTCCGGAAAAGGATTTGCCGGTGGAACTTCCACGTATTAAAGAGTACAAACCGAAAGGAAAAGCGCCACTGGCCACAAGTTCGGCGTTCATGAATACGAAATGTCCTAAGTGTGGAGGGAAGGCTACGCGTGAGCCGGATACGATGGATACGTTTGTGTGCTCGAGTTGGTACTTTTTACGATATCCGTGTGCGAATTTGAAGGGGAAACCGTTTGATAAAGAGACGTTGAAACGGTGGAGCCCGGTCGATATGTACATTGGTGGGCCAGAGCATGCGTGTATGCATTTGCTGTATGCGCGATTTGTGAATCAAGTTTTGTATGATGCGAAGTTGGTGCCGTCGAAGGAGCCGTTCAAGCGGCTGGTGCACCAGGGGATGGTGACGAAAGATGGCGCAAAGATGTCGAAATCGAAGGGGAATGTTGTGAGTCCGGACGCGTTTGTACGGAAGTATGGAAGCGACGTTTTCCGCATGTACATGATGTTTATGGGGCCCTTTACTCAGGGTGGTGACTGGAATGATCAGGGAATTAATGGAGTCGCGCGATTTGTGCAGAAAATTTGGAAGTTGATGACCGGACCGAGTTTGAACAAAATGTCGCCGGAGATGACAGGGATGTTGCATCGCACGATCAAAAAGGTGACGGGGGATATTGAGAAACTGCACTTTAATACTGCGTTGGCTGCGTGCATGGAGTTCATGAATGCAGCTTTAAAGGAAGGAATTGATGAAAAAAGCAAAGAGACGATGGTGAAATTGTTGGCGCCGATGGCCCCGCACTTGGCGGAAGAGCTGTGGGCGGAGATGCGTGATGTGACGCCTGGTGGACGTGGATGGAGCAGTGTTTTTGATGATAAATGGCCAAAATTTAGCGAGAAACTAGCGGCACAAAAGATGATCCAGTTGGTCGTGCAAGTTAATGGGAAGGTGCGCGCAACGGTGGATGCGGCGGCCGATATTCCTGAGACGGATGCGCTCAAATTGGCGCGGATGCAGGAGAATGTGCAGCGGTACTTGGCGGAAGGTAAAGTGGTGAAGGAGATTTTTGTGCCCGGGAAATTGGTGAGTTTTGTGGTGAAGTAAGATGCGCTGGAGCGCCTTAGCAAAAAGCTCCTCATTTTGTACCCGGGCTGCGGGGCGAGACGATTTGATTGGTCTCGTTTTGGATGCGCCCGCTGGAGGACCGGAAACCATGAAAAGCTCTTCGCTGCGTTTGGGGACATCGACCTTAGCATAACGAGATGAACAAAAAGTAACACCGCGAATGAAACTCCCCGCCCTTACGGACGGGGTTTCCCGGCTTCGCCGTAGCTGCGC
>CAZEDN010000163.1:0-2909 GCA_964510905.1 uncultured Candidatus Peribacteria bacterium | reverse complement strand
AACAACAACCATAACAATTCTTTCGTGTAGATGGAGGTCGCCACGTAATAGACGTGATATTGAAAGTACCAACTCGCTACAAAGAGCAACCAAAGCCCTCCGAAAATATTTTGTGCGATGCGCATGGTTGGATGATAGCAGAAAGCATGATGTTGAGCATCCTTCACGCCCGCTCTCTAATCAACTCCAAAAATTCATCCAACAACTTTTCTTCTGGGATGTTGCCTTTGTATAACTCGCCTTTGTAGTAGATGTTGCCCTGTTTGCGGCCGCCGGCGATGGCGAAGTCGGACTCTTTAGCCTCGCCGAGGGCGTTGACCACGCATCCCATGACCGCGACGCGGATCGGTTTGCGGATGCCTTCTTTGGCCAGCATTTCTTTCACTTTTTTGGTCATGCCGGGAACGTCGATTTCTGTGCGTCCACAGGTTGGACAGGAGACTATGTCCGGTTCTTTGTCATATTGGTGGAGCGATTTTAAGATGAGCTTTGCGGCTTTGATTTCTTCGATGGGATCGGCGGTGAGGGAGACGCGGACGGTACTTCCGATGCCTTTTTGCAGGAGCGTTCCCATGCCGATGGCGTTTTTAATGGAGCCGTCTAGGAGTGGACCCGCGTGGGTTACTCCGAGATGGATCGGTACGTCACACTTTTCGGCCAAAATTTCGTTGGCGCGGATCATGACCGGCACGTCTGCACTTTTAACCGAGAGGACTATGTTTTTGAAGTCGCGTTTTTCGAAATAATCGAGCCAGTTGAGGGTAGATTCGGCGAGTGCTTCTGGGGTGGGGGCACCGTATTTTTCCCATAATTCCTTTTCGAGCGAGCCAGCGTTGACCCCAATTCGGATGCATGCCTCTTTTTCTTTAGCTTTTTCTATGATTTCGTCGAGAAGTTCGTTTTGGGGGATGTTTCCAGGGTTGATTCGGATTTTAGAAATGCCATTTTCAAGCGCCGCAAGGGCCAATCTTGGCTCAAAATGAATATCTGCAACTAATGGAATCGTGATGTGTTGTTGAACGCTCAACAACACTTCTGCGGCTTCGAGTGTGGGGACTGCCACACGAATGATTTCGCATCCCTCTTTTTCGAGTTCCTTAATCTGTTGGACGGTCGATTTCACGTCCTCGGTTTTGGTATCACACATGGACTGAATGGCGACCGGATGATCTCCTCCAATGGTGACGTTGCCGATGGTGGCGGTGCGTGTTTTTTGCATAGGGTGAACGATTTTAGCGTCTTTACCTTGACCTTGTCGAGTGTTTTCCCTAGAATGCGGGGGCCTTGAAATGACTTAGGGCTTATTAAAAGTCCATTTGTCAATTTAACCCACTTCCAATAGGAAAGACAGCGCGTGTTAATGACCAGATCCGTGCTCGGACCGTTCGCCTCATCAGTGCGGACGATGAGCAGCTGGGCATCAAATCAATTGAAGATGCCAAGGCACTCGCGCAAAAAGATGGACTTGACCTGGTTGAAGTGGCCCCGAATGCTCGTCCTCCTGTCTGTAAGATCATGGACTTCGGGAAGTACCTTTACAAGCAGAAGAAACAACTGCAAAAGCAGAAATCTAAGACCAAAAAGCACGAAGTCAAAGGCATTCGCATCAGTATGCGCACCGGCCAACACGACATCGATACCAAGCTCAAGAAAGCGCGCCAATTCCTGGCTGATGGTCACAGTCTCAAGGTTTCTCTGATCTTTAAAGGCCGTGAACTTGCTCACTTTGACCTCGCTGTTGAAAAAATGAACAGTGTCAAGGTGGCCCTCGAGGATGTTGCCAAGGTCGACCAAGGTCCGAAAAAACAAGGTTTCAATCTGTTTATGATCCTTTCCCCCCTTAAATAATTTCTCATCATGAAGCAAAAAACTCACAGCGGAGCAAAAAAGCGTTTCAAAGCCACCGGTAGCAAGACCAAATCTAAAATTGTGGGCCGAAAAGCTTCCGCGCGTCATCTTCTTCTCAGTAAGAGCAAGCGTCAAAAGAAAATGCGAGGCAAGGCGTTCGGCATGCAGAAAGGAGACAGCAAGACCATCAAAAAACTATTAAATCTCTAAATTCCTAAACCATGACACGAGTTAAACGAGGCGTCACTCAACGCAAGCGACATAAAAAAGTTCTCAAAGCGGCAAAAGGGTACCGCGGGCAACGTGGCAACCTGTTTCGACAGGCAAAACAAGCCACAATGAAGGCCGGACAACACGCGTATGTTCATCGAAGAAACAAGAAACGAGAGTTTCGTGCGCTGTGGATTTTGCGCATCAATGCGGCTGCTCGCGAACACGGTATGAGTTACAGCCGATTCGTGAATGCTTTGATGAAAAAGGACATCCAACTCGACCGAAAGGTTTTGTCTCATCTAGCGATGGAAAAGCCGGAAGTTTTTGCGGCGGTTGTTAAGGCGGCTAAGTAGGATCTTGATTCATTCGCCGATGGTTCTACTCCCCATCAAGGATTTGGTGGAGCTTACCGTAGAGCTCGGCGGCGGCTTTGTTTTTGACTTCTTGTGGTTTCCATCCAATGCCTTCTCCTGTTACTGGCTCTGGGGTTTCCTCTATGGCGATGCTCCCTTGGCACATGAGGTGACCCGCTTTGGCTCTGGGGACTTTCCTGGTGTTGTATGTGGGCCGATCCGAAATTTCATGCCGATCCAATAGGGCCTGAACCGCTTGTACAAAATTCGGGAAGCTTGGCCTCCCAGGCAAGCGAGTGATCTCTTTCCCTCTTGCAATCATAAGATTTCTTGCCACCCTATGACGTAGCGTTTTTTCGTCTGTTCCCTCTAGGGTTTCTGACTGGAGTTGGCCTCCGACCGGCATGGTGACTTCCACATAGCCTCTATATTGGTCGGGAGCGATTTCTTCGATGTGATACACCGGTTTATCCAAGTTTCTTGCCTGACATAAGC
>CAZEDN010000162.1:0-2911 GCA_964510905.1 uncultured Candidatus Peribacteria bacterium | reverse complement strand
TTTGATGTCTTTGATGGCGGAGTCGATCGAGTCGAAAGAAGATGGGTTCACGTGCAGAAGTTTAAGATAGGGAACAGATTATACGCCCTAGTTGCCCAATCGTACAAACCCAATGACGCTGGCGTCTCCTAAGAACTGTTCAATCGTTTGATCGGAATCCTTCACAAATGCTTGTTTGAGAAGTGCATTTTCTTCGCGGAATTTTTTTTCTTTTCCGATCATGATTTTGTCCATAATCTCTTCGGGTTTACCTTCATTTTTGAGCTGCTCGGTCCAAATTTCACGCTCCTTAGCCACCATTTCTTCGGCAACCTCTTCTGGGGAAGTCACGGAAGGGTCCATGGCGGTGACGTGCATGGCGATGTCTCGAGCGATTTCTCCGGTGCCTCCTTCGAGAGCTACTATGGCTCCCACTTTTTTGTTGGAGTGGACGTAATTTCCAAAGGTCCCGCTTTCGAAGACTTGAACCTCAGTGAGGTCCACTTTTTCGCCCATTTTGAGCCCAATACCGTTGACGATTTCGCTGGCGTCAAAATCTTTTCCATTTTCAAGGAAGGCTTTAGCAAGCTCTTCAGCTCCACTCACGAAGTCGGGGTTTTTGGCTACGAAATCGGTTTCGCATCCAAGTTTAACGATGACGGCTTGATCGCCGATGGCTGTGGCTACAACACCTTCAGCGGTGTCGCGTTCACTGCGGCTGGCGGCTTTGGTTTCGCCCACTTTTCGGAGATAATCGATGGCTGCGGTTTCGTCGCCATTTGATTCCTCAAGCGCTTTTTTGCACGCTTGTAATGAAGCCCCGGTTTTTTCACGGAGCGTTTTGATGTTTTCTAACGAGGTCATGTTTAAGGGGTTTCAGGGTTAGATGGTGGAGGTGGAGGGGTATCGGATGAAGTTTCTTCGGTTGGAGGCTGTTCCGCAGGGGGTTCTGGGGTGGCAGGCGGTTCGGGTGTTACTGGAGGCTCTTCGGCTGGTGCTTCTGTTGGGGCCTCGACAGGTTTCTCAGCAGGTTCCTCGGCGGACGGTTCGGGTGTAGTGGCAGGCGGTTCTTCAGGCTCATTCACTGGCGCTTCTGCGGGCGGTTCAGTAGAAGCCGGCTTTACTGTGGTTCCTGCGAAGACCTGATCGACGTTGATTTTCATGGCGATGTCATGAATGACAGGGATCTTCCATTCGACGCCGGAATAGGCTTGATAGAAGCTGATGGCGATCAATGCAATGAGAGCCAAAAACAGGAGTGACCCGATGGAGGGGACGCCTGCTAGGACGAATAGTACAATGAGAGTCAGTCCAGAAATAACCAGTCCTTGTTTAGCGTGCATCTGACAGAACGCACTCTTGGGCTTAGTGATCAATGTGAAAATGAAAACCATGGGAATGTATCCTGCGGCGGCCAACAATCGTTCATCCGAAGGGATGTTGGATGTGGGAGTCTTAGGTTTTTCGGGGGCAGGGGCCTCGGGGGCAGGGGATTCCGGTGGTGTTTGAGGGGTATCGTCTACCATAGTGTAAAGGCTAGAGAATAGGAGGGATTATTTATCTTTTTTTTCATCGGTCTTCTTGGCAGGGTCCTTTTTAGCTGGTGCTGCCGCTTTTTTCTTTCCCAATGCGTTTCCCAGCGTCTGAATGAGGAACGTGATGGAGCTGATCGCATCGTCGTTTCCAGGGATAGGATGCGTGATTGAACTGGGATCGGCGGTGGAGTCCACGATCGCTACGATCGGGATTCCTAACTTCGCGGCCTCACGGACGGCGATTTCGTCACGAACCACGTCGATGACGATGAGGGCATCCGGTTTCTCCTTCATTTCTTGCACACCACCGAGCGCGGTTTGAAGCTTTACGATGGTTTTATGAAGGGTGAGCGCCTCTTTTTTGGTGTACTTTTCGAATTCTCCACTCGCTTCTTGATCCTTGAGGTCCTTTAAGTATTGGATGCGTTTCTTGATGGTGGAGAAGTTGGTGAGGAGTCCGGGAACCCATTTGTGTGTGATGTAGGGCATGCCGCATTCTTCGGCCGCTTCTCGAACGACGTCGATCGCTTGTTGCTTAGTGCTTACAAAAAGCACCGTTTTACCCTCTTTGCGGGTTTTTTGGAGAAAATCACATGCTTCTCCGAGCGCTTTTGCGGTTTTGTTGAGATCGAACACATGAACTCCAGAGTGCTTACCGTAAATGTACGGCTTCATTTTTGGATTCCATTTGCTCGGACGATGCCCAAAATGAACCGCATTCTTGAGCATGTCCTTAAGAAGTTTTTCGGAAATGTTGACCATAATCCTTGGGGTTAACGCCAACCTTCGTCATCTCGTGTCGTGACCTTTAAATAGGCAGGATGATACGATCGGAATGTTGACTGGGATAGAAAACGCCAGAACTCTACTTGATTTTTAGGGCTTTTACAAGCTTTAATCAAGGTACGCAAGTAACTTTTTTTATGGCTGAAAACTTACTGGACGAACTTCGTTCAAAAATTGATTCGACCGACGACCGTATTGTGGATCTATTGGGTGAGCGGTTTCGACTGATTTCACAGGTTTCCGAACTCAAAAAACGGGAGGGGATTGATGTGTATCATCGTGGGCGAGAACAGGACATCTTAAAGCGTGTGGTTGAAAAAGGGACTTCATTGGGACTGAATGAGCTGCTTCTTGAAGCTCTTTTTATGCAGATCTTTGCCGTCTCTCGACGCGACCAGGAGGGTGAACAGGTTTGACTTAATCGTTATAATTTGTTATAATGATAGGAATTTAAGTGAATTCTCATGACGGATCAACCTGTTACACCAACTCAACCTGCCGCGCCTTCTCAGGAGGCCGGGGCTACAGAGGAGCCGGTTAAGATCACGATGACGCTTCCAACGAATGCGTATTTTCTTTCTGGAATTCGGGATTTTACATTGACCATGACT
>CAZEDN010000161.1:1781-2972 GCA_964510905.1 uncultured Candidatus Peribacteria bacterium | reverse complement strand
GTTGGGCCGAGCGACGGCCTCCTCAAAAATCCAGCCCCTTTTGTGCCTGCACTCCCTTTTGATACGGGTGTTTGACCTCTTTCATTTCGGTCACGAGGTCGGCCAGTTCACGGAACTCTTTCGGCGCATGACGTCCGGTCAAAACAAAGTGAATCCCTTTGGGGGCAGCTTGCAATTGTCCTACCACTTTTCCGCATTCGATCAGACCCATGTCCACCGCAACATTCACTTCGTCCAGCACGATGAGCGAGTATTTTCCGCTGTGGATCCGCTCTTTGATCGTGGCGAGCGCCTCAGCTGCTGCTTCCCGATGTTCCTCTTCGGTCGCTTCGTCGCCTTGGATTTGGTAAAACCCTTTCCCTGCCGGAATGATGTCGATGTTCTCAAAGTTTTTGGCTGCATCCCATTCGCCGCTGTGCATCGTCCCTTTCATGAATTGAATCACGCACGTGTTCCAGCCGTACCCCGCAGCTCGAAACGCCAGTCCGAGTGCAGCGGTGGTTTTCCCTTTCCCGTTTCCAGTGTAGCAATGGATCATTATACAGATTTCAGTTTTTCGATGCCTGCTTCGACCAACTCATCATCACTGTGGGCCTTTTCGTAGGCGGTGCGAATCGCGTCGAGTTGCTTTTCGGTGAATGTGGTCTTGCCGCCTTCCAATTGCCCGATGAAATTCTTTTGGCGGGCTTTGGCCAGTTGGGCGGTGCGTGCGGTGATATCCTTTTGGGCTGTGTCGATTTCCATTTCTTGTCCGCTCTTGTTCACGAAGGCCACTTCGGCCATTCCTTTTTGGGTGATGTCGCCCTTGTGTTGCCGTTCACTGAAGAATCTCTGGATTTGCTCTTCGGTTTCTCGTTCCTGACTGCCGGATGTTTTGACTTTCATTTTTTTGCGGACCGTTCCTTCTTCATCGACGGTGTGCGTGTCGCCGTGTTCGCCGAGGAGCGCTTCGGCGGTTTCACGGTCGTCTTTTTCGAGTTGTTTGACGGAGGATTGAGCGCGGACTTTCGTGGTGCTTCCGCTGGCGCCCACTCGTTCTTTGTGCTTTTTGGCGAGATTGAGGAGGAGTTGTTCGCGGGCCAATTCTTCTTGTTCCTTGGTGATTTCGTGCATGCTATCCACGGTTTTGAGCACTTCTTCGGTTTGCGCGTCGTCTTCTTTGCTGGAGCCGGCCAATGAGTGGGTGGCTCC
>CAZEDN010000161.1:0-1771 GCA_964510905.1 uncultured Candidatus Peribacteria bacterium | reverse complement strand
GTCCGGCCACGAGTGTCCGGAGGTCTTTGCTGTCCGGATCCAACTTGAGCGCTTGGAGGTAGAAGTCGAGCGCTTTGTCGAAGTCATCTTCCTTTTCGGCTTTTTCAGCGTTTTTGAGCATGAACGGAATGACCGTTTCGTAATATTTGGCGATTTCTTGAAGTTTGTGGAGCTCTTTTTCGCGTTTAGAAAATGATTGATCTGGGTTGGCTCGTTCGCGAAGGTGAGGGGGGAGTTTTTTAATGCCGTTCACCACGTCCATTCTGTCTTCGATCATTCCGTGGAGTTGGCGCTCGGTTTTTTCGGCTTCCTTGAGGTTGCCCACTTTTTCTTGATACCAGTTTTCGTAGGTGTCCCACTCGGAGCGGAAGGCACCTTTCTTTTTGGCCTTGTCCCACTCTTTTTTGTAGCGGTCTTTAGATTTTTGGAATTTCTCAGCGGTTTCTACGGCGAGTGTTTTGGCCTCGATGGTTTTGGCTTTTTCAAATTCGGATTGAGACGCTTCGGAGACGTGAGGGTCGACTTTGTTGTTGAGGCGATTGAGCAGTTTGGTGTATCGGTCCATGAGTTTTGGGCCGGTTTTGGTGAGGATGTCTTTGCGCTCGTCGAAGTTGCCCTCTTTGAATTCGTCGTTGAGCATGTCTTGGATGGCGGGATCGAATCTTTCGAACTGATCCCATTGTTTTTTGGCGATTTTGATGTGACCGGGGAGGGCATCCAGGAATTCGGCTTTGAGTTGGAGCCGTTTACCGAGGTCAGGTTCGCTGATTTGAGCAAAACTTTGTTCGCAGAATTTGAACTCTTTTTCGGAAAAGACGGCGCGTGCCTCTTTGCGCATGACGCCGCGGTGTTCGCGTTCGATGCGTTGCTCTACCCCCGACAGATATCGCTCGCGTTCATTCTTGCCCCATTCTTTAAAGGACGATTCTTGGTACTTTTTGGGAAGTTTACTGTGGATGTCGAAGAGTTCGGCGCGCGGCTGGATGTCTTCGCGTTCCGCTTTGCGGAGCGCGCCTTGTTGTTCGCCTTCGGAAAGTGTCAAGAACCATTCGAGATATTCACCGACCGTCTTTTTGGCCAGCTTTTTGGCGTGTTGTTTGAAGAGGGCACGGTACGATTGGTATAACTGGTTTTCTTTTTCAGCACTTTCGAGGACTTCGAGCTTGGCGTCCCAATCTTCGGCGCGTTTTAAGGATTCGTGGCGTTTGTCGCGCACGTCCTTTTCTAGTTTCATGAACTTGTCCAGTTCTTTGCGGCGTTGATGGAGCTCTTTTTCGAGATCTTTGAGGGCGCGCTCTTTTTCTTTGAGGTCGGATTTGAGGAAAGTTTGGTCTAGTGTTTCGTGTTCACCGCGGCGGAGCATGCCTTTTTCATCGGCACCATGGACTTGGGTGTCGAATTGTTTGCGCATTTCGAGTGATTGACGCCACTCCTCTTCGAAGTCGCCCTTAATGGACTGCATGCGGCTGATGTCGAGATTGGCCTGATCCATTTTGTCCTCCCAGCCTTTTTTCTCCTTATCCGAAATGACCCCCTTGTCGTCTTTACTCATTCGATCGAGGACTCCTTTTCGAATCTGGGCGGCCTCCAAATTGGTCACATTCTTGGAATGCTCTTGCCCCATTTCTTTGTCGCTGCGAAGTTCGCTGATCTTGCGTCCTTCGAGTTCGTTGATGCTGTTGTCGAGGGTTTCTGCGCCGCGTCCCATTTTCAGATTATTTAAAAGGGTGGAGTTACGTTGTAGCGAAGTTTTTGCGTTTTGGTAACGTGT
>CAZEDN010000160.1:0-2988 GCA_964510905.1 uncultured Candidatus Peribacteria bacterium | reverse complement strand
AAATGCACGATTGCCATTCAACGGGCTTTTAAAACGTACAATCAAGAACATCCCAATGATGAACTCTACGTTCGTATCGGTGTGAGTGCGGGAGAGCCTATCGAGGAGAGCGGTGATCTATACGGCAAAGCCGTCAATTTAGCCGCACGTCTTTGTGCTCACTCTGAGCCTGCCCAAATCGTAGTGGATGAACTTGTTCATGATCTATGTCATGATGATACGATCTGTTTTTCCAATGTTGGTGAAATTACCCCGAAAGGTTTTGTGGAATCAATTCGAATCTATGAAGTTCAGTGGTATTAGGTTGCGACAAAAAGAAACGCGTGGGAAATTCGACATAAAGGGCAAAGGATTGATGAAAATGTGGTTTGATGCAAAGAAAATTCCCAAAGAGGATTTCATCGCATGACAATCAGTAGATTTTTCGCTTACAAGTCATCCGATTCGGAGGAGATCAGGTTGGAAAAGTTGGCCACCCTTTTGGTGGCTGGTTCGTGTACCCTGGCGGGCATGGTTTGGACAGCACTTTATTATTTTACATTTAGTTGGGGATTGACTGCATTTTTACCAGCAATATTCGTTATAGTCGTTGGCTCCGCACTCGTAATTTCTCACTTATCCAGGAATCACTATTACGCCATTTACGCTCAAATCGTTTGTATTATTTACATCACGACCCTCATTCAATGGAGTATTGGCGGGGTATTCGATTCTGGGTTTGTGTTGGTTTGGGCCTTTTTAGGTCCGCTTTGTTCCCTGATGTTTTTCTCGTTAAAACAATCCGGCTTTTGGTTTTTACTCTACCTTAGCAACCTGCTAATTACGGTGGTTTTCAATGACTTTTTCGCCAGTCACGGACAGGTGGTATCCACCAACACCCGCTTGATCTTCTTCATCATGAACCTCAGTATCGCCTCAATCGTGGTATTTATTTTTGCGGGGTATTACGTAGCCGCGGCCAAACGTGAACGAGAAAGGGCCAACGCCCTGCTCTTGAACGTCTTGCCCAAAGAGATCGCACTAACTCTCAAGGCAAATGGACAAACAATAGCTGAGTACCATGAATCCGCCAGTGTTTTATTCGCCGATATGATCGGCTCGACACCTCTCTTCACCCTTATGGAACCATCACAGGCGGTCGACTGGCTCAATGAAGTTTTTTCAATGTTCGACCGGTTGGTAGCAGAATACGGTCTGGAGAAAATCCGCACCATTGGAGACAGTTATATGGTAGCTTCGGGTGTGCCAACCCCACGGAAAGATCACGCCCAGGCCATCGCACGGTTGGCGCTGGAGATGGCCGTAGGGCTCCAACAAATACCGGCCAGAAATGGGAAACAAATGCAATTCCGTCTGGGGATCAATTCTGGGCCTTTGGTTGCTGGCGTTATTGGAAAAACAAAATTCCACTACGACGTTTGGGGGGATGTGGTCAACACCGCAGCGCGCATGGAATCGCATGGGGAGGCCGGAAAGATTCAGATCGGCCCGGGCACGTATGAGCTCATCAAGGGGGAATTCCGCTGTACCCCCCGGGGCGTAATCGACGTCAAGGGGAAAGGATCCATGCAAACTTGGTTTCTAGAGGGATTCGAGTCCTCTACTGAGATCCCCACTAGATTTTGATAACTAACCCTTTGAGATAATCCCCCTCAGGAAAATTCAACGCTACCGGGTGATCTGGACTCTGGCTGAGTCGCTCGATGATCTGCGCATCGACGCCAGCATCCAGGGCTGCGCCGGCGACGATCTTCTGAATGAGATCGGGGGAGATACCTCCTGAACTGGAAAAGGTTACACGGGTGCCGCCCGGCCGCAGCAGCTTGAAAGCCAGCAAATTGATGTCCTTGTAACCGCGAGCGGCTTTCTGCGCCTGGGCCGAGGTAGGTGCAAATTTGGGCGGGTCCAGGATGATCATATCGAAATCACGGCGCGAATCACGGAACTTGCGCAAAACATGGAAAACATCCCCCTCGATAATTTCGAGTCTGTCTGCTGGCAAGGCATTTAGCGCCAGGTTTTCATTCAGCAGCATCAGTGCTTCGGCGGACGCATCCACCGCCGTGACTGATTTCGCTCCTCCAGCCAGGGCATTGAGCCCAAAGCCGCCGGTGTAGCTGAAACAGTCGAGCACATCAGCCCCATTTGACAACTCCCGCAAACGAGCCCGGTTTAGGCGCTGGTCGAGGTAGAAACCCGTCTTATGTCCAGCCTGCAAATCAACCCAAAAACGGAGATCGTTTTCTTCTATTTGGAATCGGTCGGACGCCTCATCGCCCCGCATTGTGCCTATGCGTAAGGGTAATCCCTCAAGCTTACGCACATCGGCATCGGAGCGTTCGAAAATTCGGCTGGCGTCAGTCAAATCCATCAGCAGGTCAGCCAGCGTGTCTCGCCAATGCTCTACCCCAGCAGTCAGGAATTGAGCTACAAGTGTGTCTCCATATCTATCTACGATCAAACCAGGGAGGCCATCGGATTCGGCGTGGAGTAACCGGACGGAGGATGGAAGACAGAGGACGGATCGGTCATCACGGATGGCAATTGCCTTTGACAATCGCCGCTTAAAGAATTCAACATCAACGTTTTCGCTTTCGTCAAATGTCCAAACACGAATGCGGATTTGAGATTCCGGAGAGAAAGCACCTTGAGCCAGAAAGTTTCCACGGGAATCGATAATCTCGACGGTTTCACCCAGATCGGGATTTCCGCTCACTTCAGCAATGGCGCCAGAAAAGATCCAGGGGTGGCGGCGCAGCAGGGCTTTTTCACGGCCTGGTTTCAGCGTGATTTTGTTCATTGGGCTTCAACTACCATCTGGCGCAATTCATCTTCACCGATGACTGTCACCCCTAACGATTGGGCTTTATCGAGCTTGGAACCAGCCTTCTCACCGGCGAGCAGATAATCGGTCTTCTTGCTGACCGAGCCGGTCACCTTGCCGCCGCGGGATTGGATAAATTCTTTGGCTTCGGTGCGCGTGAAACT
>CAZEDN010000159.1:2634-2990 GCA_964510905.1 uncultured Candidatus Peribacteria bacterium | reverse complement strand
AGACAGAACAATGTTTGAGCGTGCTGGTGTGGACCCTGATCTGCTTGCAAAGCTCGAGCGAAGTTATGCGATTCTGCCCGATCCAGGAGTCGCACTCATCACCGATGAGAACCGTGAAGAATTGACCGAGTTTAGTGAGCGTTTGCGCAAGGAGGTACGAGGAGAGGAGGTTGGTCGGTTGGGGTGATGGCTATCCCCTATCAGCTTTCACGATTGCCCACTAGAGCAGGACTCTGGTGGGCTTTTTTGTTTGGGGGAAATGTGATATGATGGTTGGGGTGGACGGAAAATGGTTGATAGAAATTAGAAAATCGCTGCGAAGTTAGAAAATAGAAAGTCGTTCTGAGATTAGAGAA
>CAZEDN010000159.1:0-2624 GCA_964510905.1 uncultured Candidatus Peribacteria bacterium | reverse complement strand
TTCTCAGCTAATTTCGATTTTCCAACAACTAATTTCTATTCTTTTAATGACAAAAAATATTTGGAAAAATTTAAAGAAACCCATCATCGCCCTAGCTCCAATGGCAGGGATTACAGATTCGGCTTTTAGGCAGATTTGTAAATCCTTTGGGGCGGATTTGGTTTATACAGAAATGGTGAGCGCGGATGGGCTTTGTTATGGCTCTAAAAAGACGCTTGATTTGATGAAGTTTAGTAAATGTCAGAAGCCGATAATTTTGCAGTTGTTTGGGAAGAAGCCAGAGAACTTTGCTAAAGCAATTGCAGATTGCAGATTGCAGATTGCAGAATACGACGGGATTGATATTAACATGGGATGTCCGGCGAGGAAGGTGGTGAGTTCAGGTCATGGGATTGCTTTGATGAAGGATGTTCAGCTGGCTGGTGAGATTGTTGGGGCGCTTAAGGAATCCACACGACTGCCAATTTCAGTGAAGACGCGGTTGGGAATTGAGAGGAAAGATGAGATTTTAACGTTTGGACCGAAGATGGAGGCGGCAGGGGCTGAGGCATTGTGTGTGCACGCGCGGATGTATAAGCAGGGATTTAGTGGTCCTATTGATTTTGAGGTTATGAAAAAACTTAAGTCCAAAATAAAAATCCCGCTTATTGTGAGCGGGGGTGTTTATTCGGCAGAGGATGCGAAGAGGACGCTTGAGAAGACGGGTGCGGATGGGATTATGATTGGGCAAGGGGCGTTGGGGAGGCCTTGGATATTTGAAGAAATAAGAAAGAAGAAAGAAGAAAGAAAGGGTACGCCCGCCTACGCTAAAGCTTCGGCGGATAAAAATGACACAAATAATACGAATGAGGGTGGGGAAATGACTTGGAGTCAAATTAAAAAGACAGCGCTTGAACACGCTGGTTTGGCTTATAAAACTAAGGGTGACCATGGGATAATTGAGATGCGGAAGCATTTGGCGTGGTATGTGAAAGGTCAGCCGAACGCGTCGGAGTTACGAAGGAAGTTGGTGCGGGTGGAGAGCTTGGACGACATCAAGAAGATTTTGCAGCTGTAATGCGTTATGGTTTGATATAATGTAATATCATACTATAAATATATTTTCATTTATCATTTTCCATTTGTCATCTGTTTTTTCCTTTTTATTTTAAATGAAAAAGGGAATCGGCGCGGGCCTGATTCCCTTTTCTGTAATCTCCACTGATGACTATGGACAGTGAGTCATTCAGTGATATTGGCTGTGGCTGTGGCTGTGGTCTTCGCGGTTAGGGCTCTCTCGAGTTCGAGTAAAATGCCGGCGAGTCGAGATTGTTCGCCGCGGTGAGCATTCCAGCGCCAACCACTACCCTCCGAGTACGGCATAAAACTGACGTGCTCGCGCGAGAAAACTACACTGGCCCATTTCTTCTCTCCTGGGTATGGACCAGGGCCTGCCACATAAATGAAATCTCCTCCCCACATCTGAAGCCCTTGTACGCTGAAAGTTCGAATAGTAACATCCCAGAGGTGTAAGAGCTTCCTCATGGGAGGAGCCAGACCGGAATCGCTTATGGTTGGGTCCGGCTCTACTGGGAAGTCGAAACCGACTTTCTCCGCCGGACGAGCATCTTCATCACCGGGGAGTACTCTCTCGGGAACATCCACTACGAGTTGCATGGCACATTCTCCTTGTGAAGGGTAATCATGTCGAGCGAATATCAACGGGATCCTTCGGCGCGGCTCAGGATGACACAGTAAAAAGGGATATCACCTCCTCCTCATCTTTTCCCAGACCCCCAATAATGGTGAGGCCAGGAAGATGGATGAATAAGTGCCGATGATGGCGCCGCAGATGAGGGCGAGGATGAATTGCTTGATGGAGGCGCCGCCAAAGATATAGATGCTGAAGAGCACTAATAGTGTGGTAACTGATGTATTGATTGACCGGGTGATGGTTTCGTTGACAGAGCGGTTGACAGTATCTTCAAAATCATAGCCCTGATAGCGGAAAAGATTTTCACGGACGCGGTCAAAGACAACGATGGTGTCGTTGACCGAGTAGCCGAGGATGGTGAGGAGGGCGGTGACGAACAGAACATCCACTTCGTAACCCAAGAAATGGCCGAGCACTGCGAAGACGCCAGAAATGATAAGGATGTCGTGGACTAGAGCGGCAATGGCGGTTAGGCCGTATTTCCAAGAGGCAACAGGTTTGGAGACCTTGCGGAAAGCAATGGCAATATATAAAATAATGCAGACGACCACTAGGATGATAGCAGTGGTTGTTTTCTTTTTTAATTCTTGGCCGACAATGGGGCCGATGGCGGTGTATTTATGTTCGATGAGGTTGGAAGTTGGGGATGTGGGAGATGTGGGAGATGTTGGAGTTGTGTTTTCTTCTAGGATTTTGTTGATTTTTTCTTGGTCGCCAATGTTTTGTTCGAGGAAGCGGGTGAGGGCGGGGTCATCGCCATCCCGGCGGGCAAACGTTTGCCCGCCTTCAAGGGTGGGGGCTTCAGTGACGAGTGCTAAAGCTTCAAGCTTATTTAAAATTTCTTGATGCGTCTCTTCATTAATATCTTTAAGCCGTAAAATCATTCCTTTTTCCCCGGTTGGTTGGACTTTGATTTCGCCTAAGTTTAAAT
>CAZEDN010000158.1:0-2994 GCA_964510905.1 uncultured Candidatus Peribacteria bacterium | reverse complement strand
AACGCCTTGTGTATCGAGTGTTCCACGAACGATGTGATATCGCACACCAGGAAGGTCTTTCACACGGCCTCCACGGATGGTTACGACGGAATGTTCTTGAAGATTGTGTCCTTCTCCTGGGATGTAGGCGTTCACTTCCATGCCATTGGTCAAACGCACACGAGCGATTTTACGCAGCGCGGAGTTTGGTTTTTTCGGTGTCATCGTGGTTACTTTGACGCAAACCCCTCGTTTTTGAGGACATCCGAGTTGGGATGAACGATTTTTTAACGTATTGAAGATTCGTTGCATGGCCGGAGATTTACTTTTCTTCTTCGGCGACTTCCGAGGCTTTCGGATGAGTTGGTTAACGGTTGGCATATCTATTGAGTTTTTAGTTGCGGGAGGACTTTAATCGATTTTTTCGATTCGCGCAAGATTACTTTGATTCGGGGAGCGCTTCTTCGTAACCGTGAGTGCGACGGTAGGTGGCTCCAGCAGGGATCAATTTACCGATGA
This sequence comes from uncultured Candidatus Peribacteria bacterium, assembly GCA_964510905.1. Taxonomy (GTDB): domain Bacteria; phylum Patescibacteriota; class Gracilibacteria; order UBA1369; family UBA12473; genus CAZEDN01. The sequence continues at coordinate 2,496 of CAZEDN010000158.1, read as the reverse complement.
TCACATTCTCTTTGAGTCCTTCCAATTGGTCGATTTTACGGGTGGTGGCGGCCTCAACGAGTACACGAATGGTCTCCTGGAATGATGCGGCGGAGAGCCAACTATCGGTCTGGAGCGAGATGCGCGTTAGACCAAGCAGTAGTCGTTCACCGGTGGCGCCTTTTTTCTTTTTCTTCTTAAGCCCTTCGTTGGTCTCTTCGAACGAGATGTGATCGGTGATTTCTCCAGGAAGATAATGACTGTCGTACGAATCGATCACACGCACCTTGGAGAACATTTGGCGAATGATGATTTCGATGTGTTTGTCGTTGATCTTTTGACCTTGGGCCGCGTAGATTCCTTGGACTTCACTCATGATGTAGCGTTGCGTGCCGTGAAGGTCTTGGAGACCCATGAGTTCTCTCAGATTGAGGTGACCGCTGGTCAATGGCTGTCCCGGCGCGACGAGATCGTTATTCTTGATGATGATGCTGCGACCTGCGGGTACCTTATACGTCTCTTCTACCGCTTCGTCCGAAACGATCACAATCTTGTCTTGGTCGATTCGCTTAACCTGGCCGTTTTCTTCCGCCTTGATCTTGAGTTTGGTCTCTTTGTTCTCGGCGAGGATATCTTTTTTCTTGAATTTTCCTTTGGCCTTCACCAGGATTTCCGCTCCTTCGGGAACGATGTAAATCTTTTCGATTTCTTCATCCGCGATGATGGAGATCTCGGTGGTATTGGCTTTTCGAGCAAGTTTAACGTGTCCTTTGTTTTTTGCCAGGGTGGCCGGTTTTTTCGGGGGGCGTGCTTCGAACAGTTCTTCCACACGTGTGAGACCCTGGGTGATGTCGCTCTCTTCGGCGACTCCTCCCATGTGGAAGGTACGCATCGTGAGCTGTGTTCCTGGCTCTCCAATACTTTGAGCGGCGATGATCCCTACGGCGGTCCCGATTTTAACCAACTTATTGGTTCCGAGGTCGCGTCCATAACACATTTGGCAGATGCCGTGGCGTGTTTTACAGGTCATGACACCACGTACGGGCACCTCGTTGATGCCCAATTCTTCGATTCGATCAAGCACTTCTTTGCTGATTTCGGTGTTTTTCTTGGCGACCACCTTTTTGCTCTTTGGTTCGTTGAGGTTTCGCGCCAGGATGCGACCGTGGAGTCGTTTGCCAAAGTCTTCACCGATCTGTTCGCTTTGTTCACGGGTGATGACGTATTCGTAATTGGATCCACAATCCTTTTCCTTGATGACGATGTCTTGAACCGCATCGACCAAACGACGGGTGAGGTATCCAGCTTCGGCCGTTTTCAATGCCGTGTCCGATTTTCCTTTACGTCCTCCATGCGTGGCGATGAAGTATTCCAAGATCGAAAACCCTTCTTTTAGGTTGGATTTAATGGGGAGCTCGATCGTTTCACCGGCTGGATTGGCCACCAGTCCTTTCATTCCACAGAGCTGAGTGATCTGTCCCCAGTTACCACGAGCGCCAGAGTCGACCATGTAGAAGATTCCATTTTCTTCGTTGAAGTTCTTGATCATGACTTTGGAGATGGATGCTTTGGTTTGTGACCAAATCTTGATGGTGTGCTCGTAGCGTTCTCGGTCCGAAACCAATCCTTTCCAGTATTGGTTGTTGATCTTTTTGACTCTTTCGGAGGCTTCTTCCACGATCTTATCCTTTTCTTTAGGGATGACCATGTCGGACGCGCTGATGGAGAGCCCAGAACGGGTCGCATATTCGAATCCTGCCTTTTTGATGTTGTCGGAAAGGCGGGCGGTTTTTTCAATGTCGTAATGGTTGTAGCATTCGCTAATGGTGGAGACGAGTTCTTTTTTGGTCATTGGTTTGTTTCGATACTCCATGCCTTCGGGAAGAAGGTCGTTGAAAATCATTCGTCCGATGGTGGTTTCGATGATTTCGTCGTTCACACGTGCTTTGATCGGCGCTTGAATGTGTACGTGTTCGAGTTGATGGGCGAGGAGTGCTTCATTGATGTCACTGAAGATCATTCCTTCTCCTTTTTTCCCGGCATGCATTTTGGTGAGGAAGTAGCAACCCATCACCATGTCTTGCGTGGGGCTGACGATCGGTTCACCCGCAGAAGGTTTGAGGAGATTTCTCGCGGATAGCATGAGATTTCCTGCCTCTTCTTGAGCGCGCTTGGAAAGCGGCACATGGACCGCCATTTGGTCTCCATCAAAGTCGGCATTGAACGCAGAACACACCAACGGATGAATCATGATGGCTTTTCCTTCGACCAGAACGGGTTGGAAAGCCTGAATACCCAAACGGTGAAGCGTTGGCGCACGATTCAGGAGTACGTGATAGTCTTGCGTGATGCGCTCGAGAATGTCCCATACTTCTTTTTTGCTCGCGGTGATGAGTCGTTCGGCGTTTTTGATGTTGTGGGCGTATCCATCTTTAATGAGCTGCCCAATTACAAAAGGTTTGAACAGTTCGAGAGCCATGATTTTAGGAATTCCACATTGGTGGAGTTTGAGTTTGG
>CAZEDN010000157.1:0-3013 GCA_964510905.1 uncultured Candidatus Peribacteria bacterium | reverse complement strand
ATCAAGCTGCTCTCGGAACCATGTACTGAAGGTTTCTTCCTCGGGAAGTTTGCCGATTTCGCGGAGGGCGAGAAATTTTTGAAGGACACCCTGCACATCGCGATGCTCCCAAAATTGAAGCATGGACGACTGTTGGTAGGGATACCCTTTTTGAGCGAGATGTGCCGCGATCAAACGGCCCTCAGCTTGCGTACGATAAAGAATGGCCACGTCGTTGAACGTGCGAAAACCATCCTTGCGTGCCGTGTCGAGATGGTCGGCCGACACCATGTGATCGTGACTGCCAAAAAATTGCTCCAACAGATAGAAAAGCGACTCATTCGCACGCCATTCGTCCGTGTTTTCCCAGAGCGTGATCGGTGTCTCACCGGTGAGTGTGGCCTCGAGCGGCTTGGCTTCGCGGCCTTCGTTGTGAGTGATGAGCGCCTCGGCGCCTTTGAGGATCGGCTCGGGATTTCGGTAGTTTTTGGTGAGGGTGATGGAAGTGGCGTCGGGATAGGTCGTGAGGAATTGCGCGAGGCTGTCCGCTTGCGCCCCTCGCCACGAGTAGATGGTTTGATCTGGATCACCCACCACACAAAGATTTTTGTGCGGTTCAGTGAGCCGTTCAACCAACTTGATTTGAATGGGGCTCACGTCTTGATATTCGTCCACGTGCACGAAGCGATATCGGGTTTGGCATTTTTCTAAAATGGCCGGCTGATCCCTCCACAATTCAAGAACGGTCGTGAGCAAACCGGTAAAATCGGTCGCTTTTTTCTCCGTGAGAACGCGAGAATACGCGTGCCAAATTTCACTGAGTCGCTCCAATGTGGTGTTCGCAATGAGCTTGGGCCAAGGCGCCTCACACGCCGCCGCTTGGCGCACATTGTTGAGATCACTGACCATGTTCGTGAGGTCATCGCGCTCTTGGGAATAGAGGATATTGCGCAGAAGTTCTTCCTGTTCTTTGGCGGAAAGTATGGTGAAATCTTTTTGCCAAAACTGTCTGAGTAGGCCCGCCGCGAGTCCGTGAAATGTGGTCGCATGCACCCGCGGAAGGTCGGCTTTGTGGAGTCGCTCGTTGAGCTCATGCGCAGATTTATTCGTGAACGTGAGAAGAAGGATTTCGTGCGATTTGGCTTGTTCGGTGCGCAACAAATGGCCCACGCGCGAAACAACGGTCCGCGTTTTCCCCGTGCCCGCTCCCGCAAGAATACGGAGGGGGCCATCAGAATGTTCGACCGCTTGTTTTTGGGCGTCATTCAACATTGCGAAAAACTTAACATAGGCCGTGGGAAAAATCACGCGTTCTTAGTCTAAAACATCGCCACCTGTCCTTCCGCCCGCTTCAACTCTTCTTCCTCAAACAAACGAATCACTCCGTACTCCCCATCGTACCCTGGCTGGATGATCACATCCCCGTCACGCATACGACGAATCGCTTCACCAACACGTGAATCCACCGCCACGATTTCCTCAATCGGCGCATCCTTTAATATATAGAACTCCGACCCCACGCGCTCCAGCAACTCAAAATATTTTGCCTCAACTTTTTTACTAGCATCACCAACTCCCAAAATTTCCGACAAAATTTCCACCAAAGGAATGATGTGCCAAAACGGCCGACCACTGTCCGGGCGCGTGCCCATTTCACGATCCGCCAACTTGCTCACGCGATGAAAAACACCAACCGTAATCTTCTTGCCCGTCTGCGGTGAAACGTACCCATGTTCAATCGTCTCATCAGGTTGTAAACACAACTTTTCCGCGCGCAAACCATCCGCATGATACTTCCCTTCTTCCGGGAAAAATTCGATAGTCCCCGCCACTTGCGAATGATCATTCCGCAACGCATGCAAAATCGCTGGATAGGTCGCTTCCGTATCAAAAATCGTCGCCTCCCTCCCCATCTTCCGAGGGGAATGAGCATCCGAATTCGACACCAAAACGTATTTGTCGAGATCGCTCAACCGCCAATTCATCAACGGATCGGACGACAGTCCCGTCTCCAACGCACAAATGTGGTCGCTGAGCTCCCCAAAACATTCCTTCACCGAATCAAACCCGGAATTCGCCCCAAAAATCGCAAAATGCGGCGTCCACACATGCGCCGGAATCATCTGAATCTCTGGCGAAATCTCCAAAAAAATCTTCAACAGTTCCTCGCTATCCATCCCCAAAATCGGCCGCCCATCCGCCTTCACATTCCCGCGCTTGTCGAGCTCCACATTGATCCGCGCCACAGTCTCAAGATCCGGCGCCAGCACCACATGATGGATCTTCCGCACGCGATCGCCCCTCTTATAGATAAGGCTGATTTCGGTCGAGCATAAAAACCGCACCTCTCGCGCGCACTTTTCCGGCACGCGCACATCTTCCTCCGCCGTCTTCGCAAACTCCGGCTTCACACGATACACCCCGGTATCCACCAACTCGAGCTGCTCATGCAGATGCTTGAACCACGCCGGATGCGTGAAGTCCGCAGTAGCCACCAAATCGATCCCCTTGAGCTGCGCCCACGCCTGAATGTGCGGCAAATCGAGCTGCTTGCTGCACGCCCGCGAATACTTAGAATGGAGGTGGAGGTCGGTGATCAACGACATGGCCCCATCATACCCTGTCCGCTTGCCACCTCACAAATCCCAGATAGAGGCGTGCAGCCATCTTAGGGCCTATTTGACACTCCGTCTCCTTTCCGGTTCCAGTTGTTGATAGAAATCCTGGCAAAAGAACACGAAGGCCATGGCGGGCAGAATTAAAAAGCCTCCGAGGAGAAGCACCCCTTAGCTTAGCCGGGATAGATACATCTTCGGTGGAAATTTTTCTAAGACTGGGATAAAAATCAGTCCTTAAGATTTCAGACTTATGACCAATCATGAGTGCCTGACGTAAAACGGCTAAATCGTGTGATCTAACCTTAAGCCTATGATTAGGAATAGGATTGGAATCAGGTGAAATCAACGATTGAATCACCTCTCTAAGATAAGCAAGCCGATCTTCATCAGGAGCTGCCCAAAAAGCTTTTCTCGCC
>CAZEDN010000156.1:0-3022 GCA_964510905.1 uncultured Candidatus Peribacteria bacterium | reverse complement strand
GGCTCGTGATCCGGGGCGTTGCTCACGTTCGACAAATTAAGGTCAGGAGATCATTAAATCTTCTGGCGCAATTTATGTCAATTTTTTTCGGATGCTTTGTATATCTTTATGTTTCTGGATGATAGATCGGTATCTTTGAACGATACGAATTACTCAAACTGTTCTCTGATTTTTCCAATTGCTGCTCTCACAGATTCGCTTACATCTCTGTTTCGCGGAGAATCTGGATCGAAATGTGTTGGATCCTCAAGGTTAATTTCTGCCCGATCAGCCAATTCTAATAAATCCAAACTTCCAATTCTTTCTCTCACCACGGATGTAGTTTCATCTTCTCCAATCTTTATATCCGGACGTGCTGCATTTAAAACCAATGCAACACCCAGAGGAATGCTTGGCACCCCATCATCTTCCCCTTCCATGACATCGCTGATTGTTGGCATTTGTTGTTTTGTTAATTTACCCTTGAATTATAGCATGTTTTTCTATTTTATGCAACCACGTTTGTGCATGAATACATGCTTACTTCGACTCCTTTTTCAAATCCTCTAATGCCTGTAATGCTTCTAACGGGGTCATGCGGTTTGGATCGATGCCTTTGAGTTTTTCTAGAGCGGGGTGTGTGAGTTTGCCGTGGTCGCGCTCTACCATTTTAGAAGGCTGCTGAGTTGGGTCGAATAGACCGATTTGGGCCTCGTCTTTGGCGCCTTTCATCTGTTCGCGGATTCCTTTTTCGACCACGCCCTCCTCGAGGTTGTGGAGGATGTGATTGGCCTTTTGGATGACTTCGGAGGGGAGGCCGGCTAGTTTGGCAACTTCAATCCCATAGCTACGATTGATGCCACCTTCTTGGATTTTATGAAGGAAAACCACGCCATTGTCGTCTTCGATCACCGCCACGCAAAAGTTTTTGGCGCGAGGGAGGCGTTCGGTGACTGCAATCAGCTCGTGATAGTGCGATGCGAATAGGGTTTTGGCGCCGATGTGCTCGTGAAGGTATTCGAGAATGGCCCAGGCGATGCTCACGCCGTCGTACGTACTGGTCCCCCGTCCGATTTCGTCGAGAATGATGAGTGATTTTGCGGTGGCGTTGTTGAGGATGTTGGCCGCTTCCTGCATTTCGACCATGAAGGTGCTTTGCCCGCCCACCAGGTTGTCGCTGGCGCCCACGCGGGTGAAAATTCTGTCGACCACGCCGATTTTGGCCGATTTGGCCGGGACAAATGATCCGATCTGCGCCATGAGCGCTATGAGCGCGGTTTGGCGGAGTAGGGTCGACTTCCCGCTCATATTTGGGCCGGTAAGGAGAATGATTTGCTGGTCTTTGTCGTTGAGTGTGGTGTCGTTGGGGACGAAGTCGCCGGCTGGATTCATCTGTTCCACGACCGGATGACGACCTTCTGTGATTTCGATGGTGGATTCGTCGGTAAGGGTTGGGCGAATGTAGCGATTTCTTCGCGCGAGCGTGGCAAAGGTGAGGAGCACGTCTAGTTCAGCGATGGCAGTGGCGTTTTGCTGAACGACACGCATGTCCTCCATCACGCGAGCGCGTATTTCCTTGAACAGTTCGTGTTCGAGGGCTTTGCTCTTTTCGTCGGCGGTGAGCACTTTTTCTTCGTACTCTTTGAGTTCTGGTGTGATGAATCGCTCAGCGTTTACCAGTGTTTGTTTGCGAATGTAATCGTCGGGGACGTTGTCAAGATTGGACTTGCTGATTTCGATGTAATAGCCAAACACTTTGTTGTATTTGACCTTGAGGGAGCTGATTCCGGTGCGTTCACTTTCTCGCTGTTGTAGATTTTTGATGAACCCTTTTCCTTCGCGGGACAGGGTGCGCAGTTCGTACAATTCGGAACTGAAATTGTCGGTGATGAATCCTCCTTCTTTCAGGTTTAGTGGTGGCTCTTCGATGATAGATTTGTGAAGCAGTTCAACAACGTCGGGAAGCGGTTCGAGTTGGTCGTGAAGTTTTTTAAGTAGGGCGGATTTGGATTTTTTGAGGAGCTTTTTGAGATTGGGAATTTGCTCTAGGGAGACCTTGAGGGCGACTAGGTCGCGTGGGGTGCCGCGATCTAGTGTTAGACGACTGAGCACACGCTCGAGGTCGAGGATTTTGGTGATTTCCTCGGTCAGGTTTTCGGTGAGGGACGCGTCCTTATATATGGCGTTTACCGCGTCGAGACGCTCTTCTATCTGTGTTTTGTCGGTGAGTGGGCGAAGAATCCACGATTTAAGGAGGCGCCCGCCCATGGCGGTCTGGGTGTGGTCTAATACGCCGAGAAGCGAGCCTTTCTTTTGACCGTCGCGGAGGGTGGCGATTAATTCGAGATTGCGTAGAGTCGATTCATCGAGCAGCATGTGATCGTCGGGTGCGTATGGTTTTAGAGATTTAAGATGAGATAGGTCCGTTTTTTGAGTGTCTTTGAGGTAATTGAGGAGTAGTCCGGCAGCCTGTATGGCAAATGGCCATTTGTCGATCCCGAAGGCATCTAGGCTTTGCACGTCGAAGTGCGTGATGAGTGTTTTGTACGAATCGTGGGCCGTGGCGTACGAGTATGTGTGCAACCCTTCAAAGGCATCCAAGAGTGTCGCGAGATGGGCATTGCCATGTTCCGTGGGAACGATGCATTCGCGCGGCTGGAGGCGCTGTATTTCGGTCGCTAACTGATCGTATCCATGAATTTCACTCACCAAAAAGGTCCCGGTGGTGATGTCGATGGTGGCTACCCCGAAATAGTCCCGCTTTGGGTACACCGCCATGGCAAAACTGTTGGATTTGTTGTCTAGAAGGTTTTCGCTGAATGTGGTTCCGGGCGTTACGACCCGAACCACGTCCCGCTTCACAATCCCGGGCAAATTGGGGTCGCTGACTTGCTCGCAAATCGCCACCTTCTCTCCCGCAGCGGTCAGTTTATAGAGGTATTGGTCCACAGCATGATGAGGAACGCCGCACATCGGCGTACTATGTCTCTTGGTGAGAACAATCTCTAAAATTTGGGCCGCCTGTTCGGCGTCCCTGTTAAAC
>CAZEDN010000155.1:0-3044 GCA_964510905.1 uncultured Candidatus Peribacteria bacterium | reverse complement strand
TGTGGGTGCGCCGAAAAATGTCCGGGTTCAAAGGAGGAAGCGGTGAACTTTCCATGACTGGAAAATCATCTTCCGGAGAAGACGCGTACGACGAATCCGAAGAGATGATCTCCAAAACGCATGACCGCGAAAGCGTGATGGGCGCCTGTGTGGACAAAGTGGGTCGCCTCCTTTACGAGGTCAACATCCGCATCGGATACATCCCCGCCAACAACGACCTCAAAAGCGCCGAACTCAAGGTAAAAGAGATCGCCGGCTCATTCGCGCAATTCAACCATCCGCTCATGAATAAATTCGCCATGAGCAAGATGGAAACCGGAAAACACGTTTTTGAAATGTACAAAGGCCGAATGCTTCGCCCCAGTTCAATGGGATTCAACGTAGAGGAACTGGCCACCATTTGGCATGCCCCAACCGTCGTGGTCCAAACCCCCAACATCGACTGGGTAAAATCCAAAAAACTGGAATCACCGACCGACCTTCCGTGTGCCGAAAACACAGATCCCTCAAATCTCACCCTCCTCGGAAAAACCAACTACCGCGGCATGCACGAAACGTTTGGAATCAAATGTGATCCAGACCGCGGGCGACACATGTACATCATCGGAAAGACCGGCATGGGAAAAACGACCCTGCTCGAGAACATGATCTTCGACGACATTCAAGCGGGAAGGGGAGTGGGAGTGGTGGATCCCCATGGAGATCTAGCAGAGCGAGTCATCGATTTTGTGCCCGCAAACCGAACCAACGACGTCATTATTTTTGACCCGGCCGACCGCGATCACCCGGTTTCATTCAATATGATGGAAAGCGTTGACCCCAATTTCAATTCCATCGTTTGCTCAGGGCTAGTGGGCATCTTTAAGAAAATTTACGCCGAAAGCTGGGGGCCCCGATTAGAGCACATCCTCCGCAACACAATCCTGTCGCTCCTCAGTTATCCCGACACCACCATGCTGGGAATCACACGCATTCTTCAGGATGCCAAATTCCGCAAACGCGTGGTAAAGAAGATCGAAGATCCGGTTGTGCGCACCTTCTGGGAAGAAGAGTTCGAAAAAATGCAAGATCGCCTAAGGGTCGAAGCCATTTCACCGATTCTCAACAAGGTGGGTCAATTCCTGTCCAGCCCCATCATCCGTAACATCGTAGGGCAGCCCAAGAGCTCAATCGACCTCCGCTTTGCGATGGATAAAGGGAAAATCGTCATCGTAAACCTATCAAAAGGACGCATCGGAGAGGACAACTCATCCCTACTAGGAGCCATGATGATCACCAAGTTCCAGCTCGACGCCATGGGCCGGGCCGATACTCCTGAAAAAGATCGTATCCCGTTCTATCTATACGTCGATGAGTTCCAAAATTTTGCCACCGAATCGTTTGCCACAATTCTGTCCGAGGCTCGAAAGTATAAGCTCAACCTCACCATGGCCAATCAGTACATCGCTCAAATGCCAGATGAAGTGCGCGATGCCGTATTTGGGAACGTGGGAACGCTGATGTCCTTCCAAGTGGGATTTGATGATGCAGAGTACCTTTCTCAGCAGTTTGCCGAAGTGGTCATGCCGAACGACCTCGTAAACCTCAATAAATACACGATTTACAACCGCCTCCTCATTGATGGGATGCCCAGCCGAACCTTCTCTGCTGACACCCTGCCTCCCCCCGATGTTGAAATGGGAGAGGACCGTCGAGAAAAAATCATTCGTCTCTCACGAGAACGATACAGCAAACCCCGCGAAATGGTCGAAGACAAGATCCAGCGTTGGAGCAAAAACACACAATCAAAGGAACTCAAAGAAGGCGAAAAACCGGCCCTTAAAGAACCCGCAAAGAAAAAGCCTAAACCTAAGTCGAAGAAATAACCCGGGAGTTCCCACTAGCCCGCAGCGCTGCCGTCGGCAGTGTACTTATGCTGCGCAACAATGAAACCGCTGAACAAGAACCGGACGTATCATAAAACCAACGCTCCCGTAAATCTTGAGCACGCGGGTCACGAATCTCCGCCAAACTTTCCACCAACCCCTCTGCAAGAGGCTCACGAAGATGGTGTAGAGCATTTCCCTCCAAACGACTGATATCATGCTCTGCCATCCGTCGCACACGCCACGCGATGGGGCTATCGTTCCCGGCCCAACTTTTCAATATCCAACCTCGAAGCTGACTACTTTGGTCCCCAAGGGGCATGCGCAAGGAGGCACTATAAAGAAGTTCTCGATACTGCCCATCCTGTCCATCATCCGGAGAAACTCCCAACAAACTCATCAGCAGTGCCTCTTCAAGGCGTTCGTTGTATCCCGCAAGAACAGGGATCACCTCGTTCCAATACAAAAACTCCAAGGGGTGCTGCCTGGAGGCAGTACATTGAGCGCGAACCCCTTCGGGCGCAGAATCATTAGAAGAACCTAAATAACGGTAGGCATCACCGATGGGATCATCCGAAAGCCGCGAAAGATTACCAAAGGCAAGCAGGCGACGCTCCGTGGCCAATTGAACCGCAGGAGAGGATGGGGACTCAGGAGTTACTCCTAAAACAGAAATCATTTGTTTCAATCGAGCACGCGTCCCTCTTACCGGGAAAGACTCCGGTCGCACATTCGGAATCCCCGCAAAACTTCGGAGGAGCGCCGCATTGGCACGATAAAGCTCCGCCAATTTACCAGACATCGTTCGACATTGCTCCTGGGGAAACGTCTCTTGAGGATCAAGTCCCCGAACATGCTTCAATAAGACCGTAAGTCCATATAACCGATTTGTGTATCAAGATACTCCACCAGGGTTGATCGGCATTCGATCGAACCTTGCGTACGGAGAGACAGCAAGCTCGCAGCGAGCCCCTCGACCAAAGGGAGTTTACTGGAGGACCACTCCGACTCAACAATCGACTTGAGAGTATCCCAACGCAATTGACGAGTTTGATCATCATTTAACCCCACACTCGCGTGCAATACATCCACTCGATGAGGCTCATAACCAGCAGCACGCATACCCTTCGCCTCACGCGATCCATTCAAAGCGGTTACACGCAAGCGAGTTTCGTGAGT
>CAZEDN010000154.1:0-3062 GCA_964510905.1 uncultured Candidatus Peribacteria bacterium | reverse complement strand
CGCTCCACTCGACCATCTAGAGTTTCCGCCGCCTCCCTTCCTGATCCCTCGGGAACGTAAACCATAATTCTATTTTAAGGCAGCGAGTATATACGATGAGTGGGCCAAAGCCAAGCCTTATAGGAAAATCCGTATGGAGAACATGGCCAAGCGAAGGAGAGGACAATTTTGAATCACTTCAAGGTTCGTTGGAGATAGCATGCTATAAACAAAAGGAGAAATGTAGGTTTCGAAGAAAGACTACATTACAACTGTAGTGAATCGGATGATATCCCAACGGTTCTTGCGTGATGAGAAATGTCCTCTCCTCCGCTACTTCGCCACATCCTCCACCCGAGTCTCCCTCAGCACCTCAACCTTAATCCGTCCAGGATACTGAAGTTGATCTTCGATCTGAGCCGCGATGCGATGCGCCATTTTGGACGCCTGGAGATCATCAACCACCGTGGGCTCCACAAACACACGTACTTCACGCCCAGCTTGGACCGCGTACGATTTCTTCACACCTTCGTAGTCGTTGGCCACACTTTCGACCTCACGCAGACGTTTGATGAAGTTCTCCAAATTGTCCTTATCAGCTCCTGGTCGTGAGCGAGAAATGAGGTTGGCCGCTTGAACGATGCGTGCCTCCAAAGTGGCCGGCTCAACATCGCCTTCATGCGCCTCCACACAGTGCATCACTTCCTTGGAAAGCCCGAATTTATTCAAAATATCGCGACCGATGATGGCATGAGGCCCTTGGATTTCATGATCCACCGCCTTTCCAATATCGTGCAAAAGACCGGCCTTGCGACAAATCTCAACATCTGCACCCAACTCAGTCGCCAGAGCCGCCGCAATGAACGCCACCTCCATCGAATGTTTGAGCACATTCTGTCCATAAGTTGTACGGAACTTCAATCGTCCCACAACCTTCACCAAGGGGGCTGGCAAACCAACCACTCCCGAATCGTACACCGCCTTCTCTCCCAGTTCTTTAATGAGGTGTTTGACCTCTTCTTTCGCCTTTTGAACCGTCTCTTCAATACGCGCCGGATGAATGCGTCCATCTTCCAACAAACGCTCCAACGCAATCTTAGCAATATACCGCCGTACCAGATCAAAACCAGAAATCACAATCGAACCAGGCGTATCATCCACGATCACATCGATCCCGGTGAGCTCTTCAAAAGTATTGATGTTTCGACCTTCACGACCGATAATACGTCCCTTCATATCATCACTCGGAATGTTCACGATGGTTGCGGTCGATTCCATGGTCGTGTCCGCCGCGTACTTCTGAATCGCATCCACAATGATGCCCCGTGCACGACTTTGTGCCTCCTCCTCCAATTCCCGTTCCGCCTTCTTGATCTGCGCAACCAAGTCTTCCTTGGCCTCCTCTTCCACTTTTTTAAAGAGAAGTTCACGCGCTTCGTCTTTCGACAAACTGGCCACCTTTTCGAGCTGACCCTTTTGTTGTTGATACATCTTTTCGACCTCTCCTTTGAGTTCACGCACCGCCATCACTTTCTTTTCAAGTTCAGAACGCGATTTTTCCGCTTCACTGAGCTTTTTGTCCATGGTCTCTTCCTTACTCACAATTCGACGTTCCAACTTCTCAAGTTCAACCCGTTTTTCACGTTCTCCTTTCTTAGCATCTTCCTGAATTTTGAGCGCTCCACTCTTGGCATCAAAAAGCATTTCTTTGGCCTTGGCTTGAGCTTCTTGAAGAGCATGTTTGCGCTTTTCCTCGAGGCGCTGCTCTCTCTCTTTAGTTTTCTTTAAACGAACCGAACGACCAACGGCACCACCGGCAATGAGTCCGGCAGCCAACAGAACAATAGATAAGGTAGTCATCGTAAGCAGGGGTTAAATGTAACCTCTGCACGCCATGTGGCCCCTCTTATAGGGGCACTTTTCGAATCCGTATTGTCGGAAGGTGAATTAACAGGTTGAAATTGGACAGAAATCGCAATCAATCTACGGAAGCACAATGGCTATGCAAAAGGCTCTTAAATTCACGTTCAAGATACTGGGTGGACCGAGGAAAGTCAATGAGATTACTCTGTCACGGGAAGCACACACATCGGGGAATCTTCACCCGGTTTGTAAAAGCGAAGACCGTGATACCTCCCTCTTAACGCTTTAAGAGGTCCCGTCAACATCAATCGACGTGCCGTTGCCTCATGAAAATCCAAATCAGGCAAAATTTCTGCCATGTACTGCTTATCAACCTCAACCCCAGGGGTCCCATGCGCTACACAAAAATTGAACTGATCGGGAACACGAAAATCACCCGTATCACGAATAATCCAAGGTTGCCCATTCATGATACCCAAACCACGATCCGCCTTCATCTGTTCATACAAATGCTCCGCAAACGCAAGCCCACGCACCACACTACGCGCCCGACGAATGAAGGGATCAAGCCAGCGACCTGCACACAAATCCGGTGCATCAGCGTCTTGAGAAAGGATGGCCAAATCCGGAGTGCCTTGAACATAAATCGTCGGTACTCTTTCTATCTCTGGAGAACCTCCCCAACAATGGTGCATCCTAATTACACCTTGAAAAGGATCAGATAAGTCATGCCCCTGCAACATTTGTCCCAACATGTATTCCATTGACCGCTGAATGCTGCCCACCATCGGATCCGCATAAACACCTCCGGCATGCTGAACCACGCGTTGACGACCACACGAAGCGTCTTCCTGTTCAAACGCCATCGGTCGATACTCCCCCAAAACACGATCCGTTTGACGAACAAATCCGAGGTCTTGAACAGCGGAATTGACGCGCGCAAGCGTGACATCCCTCGTAGGCAAGAGAAGGCCTATTTTTTTCCCAAACGCCCCCATCGTTTGTACATCATCAGGAATACCAGCAGGAAGATGATTGGTTCCTACAAGACCAATTGACGTATTGTGACCCACCGAACCACGGGGCCAGGTGCGCTCCTTCCCTTTGGCACGCAATGTCATATCGGTGTCATGCCACTCGCCGTGACGCCTGGTGTAAGTGTTCACATCAACGTTTTTCCATCCATCCATAATAAAAAGGTTAGGAGCGAAACCTACCAA
>CAZEDN010000153.1:1890-3083 GCA_964510905.1 uncultured Candidatus Peribacteria bacterium | reverse complement strand
ACATTTAGTTCTCTCTCGCTTCTCTTTCCCTCCTTCACCCATATATACATATTAGGTCATGAGGAGGACGCAAAGAGGCTAGCGACCCTTCCCACTCTACAGGATTCTGCAATAGGTTCTGCGGAGCAGGAACCACCTCTGCAAAGCAGCAGTGGTTAGGTGAGTAGGATTGGATATCCCACCACCTTCCATTTCTTCTCATCTAATCACTTTTGCTTTGTGATGGGACTTCCCTTGACCAGGAGGACCCGATCTAATAGTAAATTGTCCGGTGATTCTGCGCGACTGACCCGTAAGGTGCTCATCCCAGATTCACGCCAAACGGACGGCTGTGGTCAGGCCTATGTACAGAACCAAAGCAAGGCAGATTATAATGGAGGATAGGATCACCTCTAGAAACCACTCTTCAAGGGACCTCTGAGCAATCTAAAACAAAAATAAAAATTGCTAATAGAAAGCCTTAAAGGGTGGTTTTGTTTTACCCCAACTGATAAAACGCCTCCCTTCCAATATAGTGTGCATCATCACCCAAATACTCCTCAATACGAAGGAGTTGATTGTATTTAGCGACACGATCGGTGCGACAGAGTGATCCGGTCTTGATCTGACCGGTTTCACGTGCCACTACGAGATCAGCAATGGTTGTGTCTTCGGTCTCTCCCGAGCGGTGAGCCACCACCGACGTCCAATTGGCCGCATGAGCCATTTTGATCGCATCGACCGTTTCGGTGAGCGTTCCAATCTGATTGAGCTTGATGAGAATCGAATTCGCGGTGCTTTCATTAATAGCGCGTTGCAAGCGCTTCACATTCGTCACCAAAAGATCATCACCCATGATTTGCACCGTTTTCCCCATTTTAGCGGTCATTTTTTGGAATCCATCCCAATCGTTCTCATCCAACCCATCCTCAATCGAAATCAACGGATATTGATCGACCAATCCCGCATAAAAGTCGACCATTTCGTCGCTCGATAACACTTGTGGCTCACCCTTCACCTTGATGTGATAGCCATCATCTTCATGGAATTCGGACGCAGCCGCATCGATCGCTAATAAAACATCGTCGCCTGCTTTATACCCGGCTTTTTCGATCGCTTTTAAGATATAATTGAACGCTTCTTCGTTGTTGGGGAGATTGGGAGCAAATCCACCTTCATCGCCGACAGCCGTGTTATACCCTAGATTCTTTAAG
>CAZEDN010000153.1:0-1880 GCA_964510905.1 uncultured Candidatus Peribacteria bacterium | reverse complement strand
CGCCAACCGCCGTGGACAATCCGGCCTCTTTGAGCGTTTTTTTGAGGTGATGGAAGATTTCCGACCCCATACGCAATGCCTCCGAAAACGTTGGCGCCCCTACCGGCATGACCATGAATTCTTGAATATCCAAGCCACTGTCCGCATGCTTCCCGCCATTCATGATGTTCATCATGGGAACGGGAAGAACATGCGCCTTTTCATACAATGATTTAAAGAGGGGAACGCCTTTTTCCGCCGCCACCGCATGCGCGTTGGCCAAAGATACTCCAAGGATCGCGTTCGCGCCCAGACATCCCTTATTCTCCGTTCCATCCAGGTCAATCAACGAATGATCGAGCGCTTCTTGATCCATCGTGTCCATACCAGCAACATGGTCCGCGATCTCACCATTCACATTGCCAACCGCTTTTTGAACGCCTTTGCCCAGATATCGCGATTTGTCGCCATCACGCAGTTCGACCGCTTCATGTTCACCTGTTGAAGCGCCACTTGGGACGATCGCCTGGCCATGAAAGGTTTCGCCATTCGCCTCAGCGGTAAGGCCCACTTCCACCGTAGGATTACCACGTGAATCCAGCACTTCTCGTGCGTGAACTTTTATGATTTTAGCCATTTATAAGGAGGTTAATGTCGCGAAGAGTATACCATAAGGCACGCTCCACTTGCTGCTACAAAAAGCTATGCTACAATACCGGCGATGGAAATCATTTGGCACGGACATTCTTGTTTCACACTAAAAGGGAACGCCGCGAAAGCGGTGACCGATCCGTATGCTGAGATCGGACTCACGTTACCCAAATTGGATGCGAGCATCGTGACCGTGAGCCATGAACACGAAGATCACAATAACTCAGAAGCGATAGAGGGAGACCCAATCGTTTTTGACTGGCCTGGAGAGTACGAAGCAGGAGGAGTAATGATCACCGGAATCGAAGCCTTCCACTATCCTAAATCCGAAGAGGACACCAAAGCCGCTGAGCGTGGAAAAGTGGTGATCTTTCACATCGAAATAGACGACATCAAAATCTGTCATCTCGGTGACTTAGGGCACAAACTCACTCCAGAAATGGTGGAAGCGGTTGGGGATGTGGATGTATTGCTGATACCGGTTGGTGGAAACTTCACCATCGATCACAAAACCGCACACGAAGTGGTGGAACAGATCGATCCACGCATCGTGATTCCTATGCATTACAAAATCGATGGGTTGAAGTTGGACATCCAAGGGGTTGAGCCGTTCTTAAAGGAAGTCGGCGCCCAAAACAACCCGCAAGAAAAGTTAGAAATCAAAGGACGTTCCCAACTGCCCGAAGATACGACCGAATTTGTGGTATTGGGAGCGCAAATGGGGTAGTTCATAAAAAGTTAATAAAAGATTCATCTCGGTGTTACTTTTTCGTCATGTCGATGTGGTAGAGGATAGATATGAAAAAAGCACCTGCCATTTTTGCTGCCATCGCCTTGCCATTTTTAGCCACGGGATGCAAAGAGCGGAATTGTCTTGAACAAGGATACGACGCCACCATTCAAATGGTTCGCGAATTCAATGGAGGTAAATGCAAAGCCACATTAGAAGGGGATCGACGTCATTTCGCCTGCCCCAGCGGAACACTCCATGGCGAAGTCAATGAACACACATTCCATTTAGAGCTTGAAAATAGGCACAACGATTTCCAAATAAACGAAAATTCTCTCCTAGCCACATGTCCTCCTGATGACACCATCTCACTCACGCAACCATCTACCCTGCGGCACGTCCAGCAACGCCTAGAAAGGGCACTGCGGAATATGGAAATTGATTAAAATCATTGAAAAAATGCCCAAAAAGAACTATAATATAGACATATTACATACTATTAATATAAATAATATGTCTT
>CAZEDN010000152.1:0-3124 GCA_964510905.1 uncultured Candidatus Peribacteria bacterium | reverse complement strand
CTGTCTATCCGGACGGTTGTTGGTGGAGGAGTTTCTACAAGTTGGCCATCTTCTAGGGCCTCATTTATTTTTAATGTTAGGGATCGGCGCGTTGGATCTATTTCGTTTTGGAGTGCCTCCATTCGGTGGGCTTCTATTGCGGCTTCGCGTATGGTTTGAGACTCGATTCTTGGTTGTCTTTGTCGGCAAATAAGGACTTCTTCTTCTTGGCGGCTTCTATATCCAGATCGTCGGATGATGCCGGTTTGTTTTTGCAGATGGTATTTATTTTTGAGTTTCTTTTTGTCTTTTCCTGAGCGGATTTTATTAAGAATACTGGCGGTGCGTGTTCGTTTGGTTATGGCTTGATAGAAGATTAGTGGTTCTCCTTCGTCTTTCTCATCCTCTCTTTCTACAGGAATTTCGATGGCTTCGTATAGAGTAACAGGATAGGCGGTTGGTTCAAGGTCTTCGGATGTTATGGGGCGTTTTAGTGATGTTAGGTGAAGAAAATTAGTTGTATCTGGGGGAATAATGGCTCCTCCTACTCTTGTTAATGCTGCGTCTGTTTCTCGAGTAAAGCCGGGGGCAAGGCGTGGATGAATGGTCCCTGCTTCTCCGGCTTCAGGGAGACCTCTTGCACCGGGAGGAGGTTCTCCAGCGGCTCTTCTTTCGGTACGTGCTTTTTGTTGTGCTCTTCGTTCTTCGCGTACTAAATACTCTTTGAGACTTAAGGAAATGATTTTTTGTAGTTCGAGGTAAAGAAGTGGCGGCTTTTCAAATGAATCTTGGCCGATCAATGTATCTCCCAGTTGGATTATAAGTACACCGCTATCGTTCATTTGCCAGTTGACTTGATGTGGTTGGAGGGAAGATCTTTTGGTTTCTCTCAATTGGAGGTGAAAGAATCCTTGGCAAGAGAGATTGGATGGGTCTGCCACTTTTTCGGTGTCTCGATGTATGAAGAGTCGTTTGATGTCTCCGCAGCTTGTTTTTCCGGCGAGTTGAACATCGCCTCGTAGCCCTTCCATGGAGATGCTTGCGTGGGTTTTACATGCGGCTTGTGCCGCTTCGATTTCCTGCAAAAGGGCGAGTTCTTTACGGTCAGCGGGTGTGAGGCCTCTTCGCTTCCTTTTCCCTTTTACGGTGAAGCTGCGTTTGGCAAGATCAGCCAAAGGTCCGAATTCAGCCAGAATTGGGATTTTGGGTTTAGAGGGTTCGTCGTCTGGGGGGTCATCTTCGTCGTCCGTGGAGTCATCTCCATCGTCTGGGGGATCATCTCCATCCGGTGCATCTCCTTCTCCGGGGTCCTCGTCATCGGGAGGTGGAGGAGGTGGAGGATCTTGGGCTGCGGATTCTCCGGTTAGCCACTGATCGGCGGCGTCGAAGAATGGGCGAATCAGTTCTTCGAAGGAGTGTCCCGCTCGTCCGAAAAATTCACCTGGAGGTTGGGCTTGTAGCTCTCGATAAGTGGCTTCGCGATCTTCTTTATTGTGGACGCTTCGGTCGGGTGCCCCTGCTGCTTGATGGGCAGATTGGATGACGTTCCAGACAATGAGTGATTCATCGACGAAAACACGGTGACGGAACTCGGTTTGTGGGATTCTAGAAAATGAATCGGGTTCAGACTCAAAGGCCCATCTGTCTTGTACCTGACCCGCTAGGTTATTGAAAAGTTGAGAGGGTATACTGTGGAGTGCCTCTGGTGTTAGGAAGGACACCGCTATTGCAAAAGATTCCACATTTTTTAGCCATGCTTGAGGATTTTTGGGTTTATAAGCAAAGTTGTGAATGGCGCTGGTCAGATGCTCCAGATAGTTTTTGAATTCTCTTGCGTTCTCAGATCTTTTTGCTGCGTCCCCCCTTTTTTTATCGAAATCTCCCCAAACACCTAGGCATTGAGGGATCGTTTGTTTGGGGTCGGTTAAATCTTCGTTTAGATTTCTTATGCTCCTTATGCTATCTGGGTCCAATGGGAAAATTGCTTGCGAAAATGTGACAATATTTGGAGTTTGCTTTCTCCTACGCAAGTCACGTGCTTTTTTGGAGTGAAGTTGGAGGGCTGCTTTAAGCTCATCGCTTCCGATTCCCTCTCTCTCTAAGAATGCTAGAGTGTCTGCAACGATATCGATTCGGCTAAAATCGTCTATATCGTCTTCGGGTTGTTCAGTAACGGCGTAGCCACGAGAGAGCTCGGTTTCTATATAATCGATGAGAGATTGTGGCGTGAGTGAAACGTCGGGCATGAGGCCTTCGGTCGCTCCATTCATTGGATTTGACTGTGTCATGAAATGGGCGATCATTTCACTCAAATGGCCCACCACTTCTGGGCGATGTTGTGATTTTTCCCTGAAGTATTCATGGATGGCGATACGCGCTGCCTCTGTTGGAGTGAAGTCCACTTCGTCAGTTTCAAGTAAAACAAAGAAGTAAAATGAAGCGAGTTCTTCAAGGGTATCGCCAAGTATCATTTCTTCGGCCCCTTTGAGTGTGATCACATTAACGATATTGCGGAAGACGTCGTTCACGGCATACTCGAAGGTACGTCTCACGAGTGCGATCTCTTCGGGGGAGCGCGCTTCAACAATTTTCCTAAAATGTATGTCCGTATCGATTGTTCCTTGGTAGATTTTTTGTAAGGTTTCCCATTCTGCGGTGTTAGGGGCGGGGTATTCAGCTCCCATTTCTTCAGGATAGGCAAGGCGAACACGACGACGTGCCTTTGGAATTTCTGTGGCTAGGGGTTCGCAACTTGTGGCTAGATCTTCTATGGGTTCATGGGTGACTCTCCCCGCAACGATCACAATGTAGTCTGCGGTGATTCTTAAGATCGCTTTCATTTGTTTTTCGCCTGGATGGAGTTCCTTCTCAACGAGTGCCAGTGCGTCCTGCAAGGCTTCTCCTGTCGTCGCATGGTTTTCTCGTTCCATGCTATAAAGCTGACCCAGTCTTGCTGCCACTGGATAGGAATCGTCTTCTCGTGGGTAAAATTCGTCTAGGCGTGAGAGGACTTCTTCGACAGCGCTTTCTGTTTCTCTCGGGATGTCGGTTAGTAAGTCTGCTCGCATTCTACCGAAGGAAACTCCGCGGGTTGCGGTCGCTTTTTTTGATCCACGAAGATCTCCGATGCTTCTTACAAGACCTT
>CAZEDN010000151.1:0-3172 GCA_964510905.1 uncultured Candidatus Peribacteria bacterium | reverse complement strand
AATCATTTTTACAGGAAGCGGCACCGAAAGCGATAATCTCGCCATTTTTGGCATCGCCGAGGCGTACGCCGATCAGGGGAAGCACATCATCACCACTGCGATTGAACACCCTGCCGTGCTCGGTCCATGTAAAGTACTCGAAAAACAGGGCTTCAACGTGACGTATCTACCCGTGGACGAGGCCGGCCTCATCTCACTCGATGAATTAGAAGCGGCCCTCACAGACGAAACGATTTTGGTCAGCATCATTTACGGCAACAACGAAATCGGCACGGTCCAACCCATTCCCGAAATCGCCAAAATACTCAAAAATCGCAAAGACCACTCGCCACTCTTTCACACCGATGCGTGTCAGGTCGTCTGCAGCGAACCGCTCGACATGGACGAGCTGGGCGTTGACCTAATGACATTAAACGGAAGCAAAACCTACGGCCCCAAAGGGGTTGGTCTCCTTTGCCGCCGCACAAAAAT
This sequence comes from uncultured Candidatus Peribacteria bacterium, assembly GCA_964510905.1. Classification (GTDB taxonomy): domain Bacteria; phylum Patescibacteriota; class Gracilibacteria; order UBA1369; family UBA12473; genus CAZEDN01. Next base: position 2,701 of record CAZEDN010000151.1, on the reverse strand, counting down.
CGAGCTTTCACCACAGATCACGGGCGGCGGCCACGAATTCAATCTCCGCTCCGGCACCGAAAACATTCCCGGCATCGTCGGCTTTACCAAAGCACTCAAAATCGCGCGCGACGAACTTCAACATAACGTCGATCACCTCGTCATGCTCCGCGACCAATTATACGACGGTCTCACTAAAAACCTTCCCGACCTCGTTCTCAACGGCCCACCACTTGATGCTCACCGCCTCCCTCACATACTCAATCTTACAATCCCTGGAGTCGAAGGCGAAATCCTCCTTCTTAAATTAGACATGGCTGGAGTGTGTGCCTCCGCCGGATCCGCCTGCTCTTCTGGGAAAACCGAACCATCCCATGTGCTCACCGCCATCGGCCGTTCCAAACAGGAGGCGTATCAATCGATCCGCTTCTCGCTCGGCCGCTTCAATACCGAAAAGGAGATCGACCACGTGATCCAATCGATGACCGAAATTGTAAATGAAGCACGCAGCGAGTCGGGGACGTACTAAATCTACAAAGGAGTCCTAGATGTCTAGTTTTGCACTGTACAATGCTCAAATTTTTAAACCACATTTCCGGGTTTAAAAATAACCTCATGTCAAACGTACGGTACAGTGGCAAAAGCAACACCCCGAACTCCTCTTCTGCTCAAACTCCCACCCCAGTTGTCGAATCCCCACTTTCCGGGTACACTAGGCGCGCAATCCGCGCAAACAGCGCAATTTACGCATAATCATGGACACCACTCAACTCATCATGATCCTTGGAGCCGCCCTCGTGGGCGCTGCCGCAGCGTACCTTGTTTTTGGCGGCGGACGCACGATCACGCTGGAAAAGATCGAAGAAGAGATTCGAAAGCTTCTTCAGGACAGCAAAGAAGAGGCCCATCGCATCCGAGAAGAGACCAACCGCGACCTCAAACAAATCAAGACCACAGCTTTTGAGGAAAACCAGCGACTGGAAGCTCACACCAAACGCCTCGAAGAGTCGGCCAAGCTCAAGGACAAAAACGTATCTCGAAAACTCAACCGCAACGAAGAGATTAAAAAAAGTCTTCGCGCAGAAGTAAAAAGAATCAAAGACATGCGTGAAGAGGTCGAAAGCAATGCGCACAAAATGGTCGATGCCCTACTCAAAACCCTCGGCACCACAAAGAAAGAGGCCGAGCAAGAAGCCAAAAATATTCTCATCAACGACATCGAAAATCGCAAGGAACGCTTCATCAAAAACTATGAAGAAGAGACCACAGAAGAATCCCTTAAATTGGCTAAAAACATTCTGGTTGGCGCCATCCAAAGGTATTCGGATAAAAGCTCCGTGGATCACAACCATAGCCTGGTTGAGGTAAAACAGGAGCGATTCAAAGCCATGCTTGTCGGCCCCAAGTGCGAAAACATCAATCACCTCGAAAGTCGTTACGACGTTGAGGTCATATTCAACGATCTCCCCAAAACCATAACCATTGGCGGATTCAATCTCGTCAACCGACACATCGTTAAAGAAGCTCTCAAAATCCTCCAAAAGAAACGCTGGCAAATCAATCCTAAGAGTATCGACAAAGCCTTGGCAGAAGCCGAAAAACGTGTCACCAAAGTCATGACCGACAAAGCCAAAGAGGCGATCAACAAAGTGGGACTCAAAAAGGTCCCCGACGGCATCCTCAAGCACATCGGACGCCTACATTTCCGCACCAGTTACGGCCAAAACGCCCTCAGGCACAGCTTAGAAGTAGGCATGTTCGCCGGACTCATCGCTTCCGAGGTAGGCGCCAATATCAAAAAGGCTCGTGAAGCAGGATTCCTCCACGACATCGGTAAAGCCCTTTCCGAAGAAAGCGACAAGGGACACGACGAAATCACCAAAGATATCCTCGAAGAGTTTGGTTATCCCGAGGACATCGTACATGCCGCATACGCTCATCACGAAGCAGTCCCCGCCCAATCTCTCGAAGCCAAAATCATCATGGCAGCCGACGCCCTGTCTGCCAGCCGTCCCGGCGCTCGGCTCGAATCACTGGAACGATACCTTCAACGCATCCGCGCTCTCGAAGAAACTGCTTCATCCTTCCCGGGAATCAAAAAAGCATTCGCCATTTCTGCGGGGCGTGAAGTTCGTGTCCTGGTCAAGCCAAATGAAATCCAAGACAGCGACATGGGAGGACTGGCTCACAACATCGTCGAGAAGGTCGAAGCCAACCTCAACTACCCCGGCAACATCAAGGTCAACGTCATCCGACGCATGAAGTGGGATGGCTTTGCCGAAGGAAGGGAAGCGAAAGAAGGAAAAGAAAGTAAAACCTCATAATTATGGGCAAGAAAAAACGCAGCACTGTCGATAAAGTAATTATGGGAGCCATAATCGGAACCGCTGTGGGCTCAGTAATTGGCCTAACCGTAGCCCCCAAAAAAGGGAAAGAGACCCGCAAAATCCTCAGAAAAAGAGCCAAAAACTTCGTAGACGAAGACGTGCAAGAACTGGGCAAACTGGCCAAAGAAACCACCGTCGGACTTGGGAGATTGGCCAAACGTCTCCTTAAGAAAAAGCAAGACACCAGTGAAATGAAAGAAATTCCCACAGAAGAAATTCCCACAGAAACTGAAGAAATCCCAGAAGAACATCACAAATAATCATGGAAATTCAAAACCTTCTCCTCATAATGATCGGGGTGTGGGGAACGGGAGGGAGTTTCAGAAAAATGAACC
>CAZEDN010000150.1:0-3234 GCA_964510905.1 uncultured Candidatus Peribacteria bacterium | reverse complement strand
CCGCTTTCGAATGCCGGGAATAAAGTTGTGGTGAGTTTTGCGAAGTTTGTGCAGTTGGTGGCGAATCACAGCTTCATCGATATTGTGGATAAGAATGCGGATGAAGAAGTAACCGTGAGTGGCAATCTGTTGACCGACTTGGCCAATGCGCACGATAAGACAAAAGAGAAACGCATGCCACTTATGTTTGTGGCGGGGCTGGTTATTGGTATAATCCTGACCTACATCATTCTCAAATAATGAAGAAAAAACCTTATAAACGGATCATGCTCAAGTTTTCCGGGGAAGTTCTCCGGGGAAAGGGTGATGAGTCGATCGATTTTAAGGTATTGGAAGATTTGGGGAAACAGGTTAAGGAGGTGCATAAAAAAGTGGATGTGGTGGTCACGATTGGAGGAGGGAATATTTGGCGGTACCGAGATAATAAGGGGAAGGGGATTCCGCGTGTGGAGTCCGATTTTATGGGGATGATGGCGACGGTGATGAATGGTGTGGCGATGAGAAACATGATGGAACAGTTGGGCGTGCCATGTCGCGTCATGTCGTCGTTGCCGGTGGCAGAGATCGCGGAGCCGTATGTGCGGCGAAAAGCGCTCGATCATTTGGAAAATGGACGTGTTTTGATCTGTGCAGGGGGGACGGGGCGACCGTTCTTCACGACCGATACGGCGGCGGCGTTACGTGGATTGGAGTTGGATTGTGATGTTTTGTTGAAGGCGACCAAAGTCGATGGGGTTTATGACAAAGATCCGATGAAGGCAAAAAATGCGAAGCGGTTTGATTCGATTACGTTTGATGAAGTGTTGAAGCGGAAATTGGCTTTTATGGATTCGACGGCGTCGTCATTGTGTCGAGAAGGGGATTTTCCGGTGGTGGTTTTTGATTTGATGAAAAAAGGAAATTTAGAAAAAGTGGTGTCCGGTAAGAAGGTCGGTACTACGGTTCATACTTAACCTTTTAAATATGCCAACAACTCAATACATCGATGCAGCGGTTCAAGAATTTGATAAGGCGTTGGCTCATCTGGCGGATGAGTTTGCGCGGCTTCAAGTGGGGCGGGCGAATCCAGGCCTCGTTGAAGGTATTTTGGTGGAGGCGTATGGGTCGAATCAGCCTCTTAAGAATTTGGCGAATATTAGTATCCCGGATCCAAAAACGTTGCAAATCGAGCCGTGGGATAAGACGATTTTGGGCGCGGTGGAAAAGGCGATTCAGACGTCCGATTTGGGGATGAACCCTGTGAATAATGGAAATTCGATTTTGCTCAACATCCCGCCGCTCACGGAGGAGCGAAGAAAAGAGTTGGTAAAAATTGTTCATCAATTGGCTGAGGATGCGAAGATTTCGATCCGTAATGCGCGCCAAACCGCTCATTCCAAGTTCAAATCCATGAGTCAGGCCAAGGAAATCACCGAGGACGATGCGACCGGTGCGGAAAAGAAACTTCAAGAAAAAGTGGATGAGTACAACCAAAAAGTGACGGATGGCGCGAAGGCGAAAGAAGAAGCTGTAATGACTGTTTAGGCGCGATAAACTATGAACACCGTGCTCACCATCATTGCGTTCCTCAACATTTTTTCGGTGCTTATTTTGGTGCACGAATGGGGCCATTTTTATGCGGCGCGGCGGAGCGGGATTAAGGTGGAGGAGTTCGGGATTGGTTTGCCGCCGCGTATCTGGGGAAAAAAGGTTGGTGAGGTGCTGTATTCCGTCAACTGGATTCCGTTCGGAGGTTTTGTGAGGATGCTGGGCGAAGACCCCACCGATGCGAATGCGCGCAAGAGTTCGCGTAGTTTCATGCGTAAGTCGCTCTGGCAGCGCACCAAGGTGGTGTGCGCCGGGGTTTTCATGAATTTTTTCTTGGCGTGGGTGCTTTTATCGGCCGGTTTCATGCTGGGCATGCAGCCGCTCATTGTGAATGGCGATGAGTTTTTAGAAGGGATTCGGGATGGACGAATTGAGGTGGTTGCGGGCGAAGTGAACGATCAAGTGTTTGAACTGCCGCGCGTGGTGATCTATTCCGCGTTATCAAATGATTTTTTTGAGTCGGGAGATGTTGTGTTGCGTGTGAATGGACAGGAAATGTTTTTTGCGACCGAATTCCAAGAGGAACTGGAGGGATTGAGTGCATTGAGTGTTTTCCTTCTGCGAGGAGAGGAGATCGTTGAGGTTATTGTTGGTCCTTACGATTATCTCCCGGTGGCCGATGTGGTCATGGAGGGCGCCGATATCACGCATTTGACGGTGATTTCTGATATTTCTCAGGATTCGCCTGCGGAGTTGGCCGGACTTCAAGCGTTGGATCGTGTGATTTCGGTGAACGGAATGGAGATCATTGAGCCGGAAGATGTTTTAGGGGTTTTGGATTCAGCAGATGAAATTTTGACGTACAAAATCCAGCGTGGGGAGGAGATTCTGTCGTTTGATATCGGGCGGAATGAAGAGGGTTTGATCGGTGTGTATTTGGCCAAACTCATGGCGCCACCGGATTCGACGTTGTGGTTCTACGATGGGCTGGAGACCTCGTCGGTGGTCGAAATCACGGATGTGCAGTATCCGTGGTATGAGGCGCCGGTGCAGTCTTTGGTGGAGATGAAGCGGATTTCGATCTACACCGCGATCATGATTGGGAAGGTGTTTGGTAATATTTTTGCCACCGGGGATGTTCCAGAGGGTGTAGCCGGTCCGGTTGGCATCGCTCAAATGACCGGTTTTTATCTCGAGGAAGGGTTTGTGGCGCTGATGCGATTCACCGCACTTCTTTCACTGAGTTTGGCGGTGATCAATATTTTCCCATTCCCAGCACTCGATGGGGGACGGATGATGTTCATCATCATTGAAGCGGTTCGTGGGAAGCCGGTGGATGCGCGGATCGAAGGGTTTATTCACGCACTAGGATTCTTGTTGTTGATGGCGATAATCTTGTTGGTGACGTTCAATGATGTGCAGCGACTGTTTCAGTAGGTGAGGTGTAAATCCTTGCGCTTAGTCCATTTTCGTGGTATTATTTAGGTGTAAATACAAATAAAATCACACATTATGGGATTTGAAAGTGGACCGAGTTACGATTATGATGCGGATCAAGATGCATCCGCAGATGAACAAGGTACCGATGAAGAGGTTGTTCCTCGGGTGCGTTCTTCACGTCGGAAAGATCCAGTAGATTTGTTTCCCGCAAAGTCGCCGATAGAAGATGCTCCTCCTGACCGTGAAAGCCTTATTCAAGAAGTGGTG
>CAZEDN010000149.1:2177-3245 GCA_964510905.1 uncultured Candidatus Peribacteria bacterium | reverse complement strand
GACATCGATTTCGACCCCTTCAATGAGGATGCCCTTTGTGAGCAAATGGCAGAAGACACACTGGTTGGAGAAGGGGACGGCGCTTACAGCGTGTTCAGTTGTGACGACGACTCGGCCAGCAGCTTCACAAACTTTGAAGGAGACTTCTCGCCCCCCGAAGGCGAGGGGTACGCCGAGGGCATCACACAAACCAGTTCCGCTCGAGAATTCATCGTGAACGTCACCAACTTCGTGTTGGGATTCCTTGGGTTGGCAGCGATTGTGGTTGTGATCTATGGAGGTATTCTCTATGTGACCGCTGCGGGAGAACAAGAACGAGCCGATAAAGGAAAAAAGAGTATTATGTACGCCGTGATTGGGATCATCATCGTTTTGGCTTCTTATGCCTTGGTGAATACGATCATCAAAGGCGCCGCCACAGGAAGCGATCGGGAAGGAGCGGATGGACTGTACACCTCAGGCGACGTCAATAGTGAATCACTCCGTAGTTTTCAAGTTGAGCGAGTCAGTACGAGCTTACAAGGACTGACCGCCGATTTTGTAGAGGAATACACCACCTACGTGAACATCATGTCGATTTTGGACGCGATGGCGAGTGTGGATAGCTTTAGTGATGAGGGGCTCCAAGAAATGGAGGATGGATTTGAATTGATTCAGAGTGAAGTGGACAGTTTGAGTGAAGCCAGTGATGAAGCGAGCCAAGCGCTCCAATTCATCCGCAACTACATCAGTTACGATTTCATGAACCGAATCAAGAATCTCGTGGGATACCAGGATTGGATGCAAGCCAACGTCATCCAAGTGGCCGAAGGGGACGATGGGGATGAAGACCTCGATCCTTATGATGCCGGATCCGATATTGTGGAGTACATGCGAGATGTGAACGATGCAGCGGTGGCTGATTTGCAAGCCTCTATAGAAGACATTTCGGAAGAATTATCCGAAATGCGCGTGAGTTTTGAGGATTTGGGAAGCATCGACCTCCTTTTTGGAGAGGCCATCGATACGTATCTATCTACCTATAGCAATGTGGTAAACTATGAAGATACCGTTGGACACGAATTTGAG
>CAZEDN010000149.1:0-2167 GCA_964510905.1 uncultured Candidatus Peribacteria bacterium | reverse complement strand
ATCGATGATTACGAATACTTCATCGTTCGATTGACGCCCCCAGGAGGCAGTCGGCAAGTCGCTGAAGTGGTCAGCCTACTCAATGAAATCTACGTGGCGGTTCAAGAAATCGAATTCACCACCGCAATCATCAGTGCCAATACGGTCGAGGGCAACGCCCCCGTGACCGTCACCTTCAACGCGCTGGATTCCTACGATCCCACCGATCTCACCATCACGTCCGACCGGTATGAATGGGATCTTCTCGGGGACGGATTTGATGTGGGCAACGACAACGTCTCCGGCCCCAATGTGTCCTACACATACGACACGCCCGGAACTTACCGAGTGGGACTTCGTGTATTGAGCAGTGAGCCAGATACAATAGCAACCGGAATTAGCTATTTGAGCGTTAAGGTCAATCCACCGTCGTCCATCATTCATGTAACAGGGCAACCCTCACTTGAGGGAGTAGCCCCAGTAGACTTGCACGATTTGCCATCATGGACCGTTACAGGGGAGCAAGCTCGCTCAGGGATTACATTCGATGCCAGTGAAACCACGGATGGGGACGGGAATTATGACACCATAATCCAATTCGAATATAAATTCGGAGACGGAGAAACCACATCGGGCGAAAACCCAATCGCAACTCATTACTATGATGCAGAGGGGACCTATACATTTGAACTAGAAGTAACCGATCAAAACGGTGTAACCGATCGAGAAGTATTAGATGTGATCGTAGCTTCTCCTGCGGCTCACCTAAAAGCCGACGTACGAACCGGAGAAATTGGCGATACTTTAATCTTCAGCGCAGAAGATTCGATCACAGACAACGGAAGCATCGTGAGTTACCTATGGAAGGTTAGTTTGAATGGGAGCGTAGTGGTTGAGGACCTCATCGAAGGAATCGATGGAGAACTCTTTGAACACACCTTTAATCAACCAGGAGAATACACGATTTCGGTTGAAGTATTCGATAGTCAAAATGAGTCCAACGAAACTTCACTCACTGTTGTCATCGCTTCCACTGAGCCAGTGGCGTTATTCAATTATGAAATTCCTGATTCAACATTCCCAAATCGAGTGCACTTTGATGCAGGGAATAGCTACGATCCTGATGAAGGAGATACACTAACTTATGTATGGGAAACCGAAGGGACAGAGGGCGCCGATTATGCATTTGTAGGAGCAACAAGCGCAACAACAGAAGAGACAGTGGTTGATTTTTACAACACCGGAGAGCACGAAGTGACCCTTACCGTATACGATCAACATGAAGGAGACCTAAAACGAGCAGGTACCTACGCAAAATCCGTAGAAATTGAGTCGGTGCTCACGATTGCTGCAAACATAGTAGGAGGGTCAACCGCATTCTTGGATGCAGACGGGCAAGCCACTATTGAACTGGATCTAGAAAGTAATTATGGCGTTTCTTATACTATCGATTGGGGTGGCGGGGTTGATAAAATCACTCTAGAAACGGTTCCAGTAACCAATGTCGGAGGAGTTGAGAAAGTTCAACACACCTATGCTAGCGCCGGGACTTATCCAGTTGTAATAACGGTCAACGATGCCGACAACAGCACCAACACGATTACGCGCAACGCATACATAGGTAGCGGTGAAGCACCAGTCGCAGTTGTGAGAGTGGAAGTGGACAATGTCGAAAGTGCTGACAGTAATGAAGTGACTGGTAATCGCACCAATACATTCAAATTTTATGCCGGAGATTCTGTAGACACCGATGGAAGCCCAATAACCAGCAGTAATTCGTTCAGTTGGGACTTTGGAGACGGTAGTTTGCCATCACGAGGTGAAACATTGACCCACCAATACGATGAGGTAGGCACGTTTGAAGTGACTCTAACAGTGACCTCCGAAAGTAACCTAATCGACAAAAATACTATCCCGATGGCTCAATCCATCGTGACCGTAAATATCGAAGACGAACCCCCAACCATCTATGGAATCAGTGTCGTCCCTCAAGCCGACGAAATGATCACTCCACTTCGAGTGAAAATGAGAGTGGATGCTGAGGATGTGGATGGAGACGTCACCCAGTATAAATTCTGGTATTACGACGTAAACAACTCTTCACAGGCACTAGACACACAAATCACCACAATGGATGAAGTTTATCTCACGATCAATACCAACGGAGAGACCGGTGAGATCAAAACAT
>CAZEDN010000148.1:0-3248 GCA_964510905.1 uncultured Candidatus Peribacteria bacterium | reverse complement strand
ATATTTCGGCAGGCTCAGAAAAAATCTCGTATTCACAAGCTGATCTTCCATGAGTTTTTCGACGTGAATCCCCCAATGGGGTGGGATTAAGAGCCTCTCTTATACGTCTCGTTGCTTTGCCACGACGACCTGCAATGAGGTATTTAGCAATCGTATCCTTCTGCTCCCCATCACGAAAAAGGAAGGGATCAAAATCTGAAGAATCAATCCAAGTCGCCCCACGGGCCGCTGCCAATAAAACGGTTCGTAGAATGTTTTCAGTTCCGAGCGGCCAACTGGCCGAAGCAATCTGTTTTTTCAAAATTTGTTCTGCCAACGCCAATTGATCCTCCTCACCCAAACCGGCATACCATTTAAGTGCAAGTTTAGGCAATTCAGCCCCATCATCCGCCACTTCCCACTTTCCGGCCAAAGCATCACGATCCACTTCAATTGCCTCTCCAAAAAGCCAAAACTTCATCGGGAAGCCCCACTCTTCAAGCGGAATGGTTCGGCCAGGATCCACCGTGAGCATCGCATGAACCACTGCATCCATGGGGTCATCGAGTGGAATACGACTCGCCACGTCAGCGTTGGCAAGATATTTAACCATCTTCCCGTCACCAATAAAATCAAAAGCCCCAGGGAATAAAGATTGCAACTTTTGAAATCGTAGAAAGGCACGATGCCTTTGTGTAAGCCGATCTTGCCCGGCTTCTGCGATGGATTCCTCTTGAGCAAGAACCGATAAAACGAGTTCATCAGGAACAAGATGAGTACCAGGAGGATAAGACGCAAAAAGCTGCAACATCGCACCGAGACGTTCCTCCTGCCCTGGGTTGGCCAAAGCCAAGGCTGCATAAGCTCGCTGGATGTCACCCCCCGTCAAACGTTTACTGGTCGTCTCCACCGTGCCATCTCCACTCAACTCCCTCAACATACGAGCTTCCACATAACCAAAAGCTCTCTCTGAGAGAGTATCTGCTATTTGAGAATCCAAACGATAAGAAGTTGGAGAACCATCTTGTATGACAATCCAATCGTCTCCCAATCGTTGAAGCTGTCCAATTCCAAGCCGTTCACGGTCATGAACGACACTTCTATCAGTCGTCTCAATGCTTTCGCCAGGGATCAATAAGCAGTCCACCAAATCACCCGAAGTGACCGAGCCTTCTTTTGCGTGAACCAATAAATAACGCGCCAATTGCGATAAATAGAGAGCAGGAGCGCTCAACAACCCAGGGGTACGTTGCAAAAGTTCTCTAGTCATTGCCAACTGGTCAACCTCAGACAACACCAGGAAGTTATCCAGGGCAGCAAGGTGGGCCAGCTCCTCGGGGAGGCCCTGTCCAGTAGGCATCATCGAACGAATCAAAGCTTCGGCAGCTTCTGGGTCGAGCGAATACTCATACGAAGATCTCCCAGTGTCTTGGCGCACAGGAAGACCCAGAGGGGGAGGATCAAAGACTTCCCGAATGCGAGTCGCCGCCTTTGAACGGCGCGAACCCAAAGTGTGACCAGGAACGGTTTCGAGTGTTTCACCATCGCGCAAATGACATTCCCTAAAGTCTTCAGAAATTAAGGAGCTTTTCCCTCGTGCAACCGCCGATAAAACGATACAGAGCATTTCCTCGGCCCCATATGACCAAATGCCCGTAGGGATTTGCCTTCTCAAAAGACGAGTTGCACAACCCAATTGATCGTCATCGGACAAGCCCCCAAACCATGCGAGAGGAGAGACATCTGAACCAGTTTCCGGCCCAGTCCCACCCGCGGGCCCATCAGCTCCACCACTAGGTCCACCCGCCACCGCGACCGCCATTCCAATCGGCATCACAGAGCGGAGTAATTGTGCAGCAGAGTTTTGTGAAAAATGATACTGGAAAACTCCACCCCCAAGATGTTCACTTTCAAGCAATGGACTAAGGGAATCAAAAGCGTCCCGTATTACGCTCGCCGTTCGTTTGCGACGGGTTGATAGTCTTTTATCACCAGGATCCGTAAAGTCTGCAGTAGATTCTCCTGCATTAAGAAAACAAGACTCAAATCGCTCGACAAGCATCGAATGCTCACCACGTGTCACGGCTTGTAAGACCCGGCAAAGCATAGGCTCAGTTCCTTTACTCCAACGGCCTAAAGGAATGACATCGAGCAAAAGGCGGCGTGCAATTTCCAACTGCGCAGTGTCCTCTAAACCGCCATACCATGCCAAAGGATCAGGGGATTCAAGCCCCTCCATAGTCCCCGTTCTCGTGGCAATGACCTGTCCAAGCGCATCGCGATCCACCGGAATCGTCTGGCCCAAAACTTCAAACGAATCGGGCAATGAAAATGTATCGAACGAAGCGGCTGGGTCGATGCGTCGCATGGCATTGAAAACCGCCTCCATGGGGTGTCCAAGAAGAAAATCAGGGGTTAGTGTCGTCAAACATTTAGCACCCCCTCGTCTCCCTTGAGTGGAAATATTATTGGGGAAAGCCGTTTTTAAGCAGGCGTAAGCGCCAACTCTTCGAGTTTTGGCTGCTCCATATGGAACAGTCTCGGTAGTCTCCCCTTCACTCAAGACTGAAGAGGCCAAAAGACGTGGAAGGTAGGGTTCTCCCACTGGGATTTTCCCGCCAGCTAAAATCATGGTGAGCATCGGACTAGCATGAGTATTGAGGAGAGGTCGTTCAACATTCGTCTGTTGCTCGAGGAGCAATTGGGCGTATTCAACTTGAATCATTTCTGGAGTGATGGGGCGAAGTCCTTCAACGGCCCCTTCGCGGTCACCAGCGGCTCTCTCGTCGCCAGCGTCCGCTCCAGCGGGTGGACCACCATCCCCAGCACCTTCCCCACCGCCCGGACCAGGCGGTGGCGCTCCAGCCCCAGCATCCGCCGGTGCCCCTGGGGCATTGGGTGTTCTACGGCACGGCGGCAATTTTACCTCCTTACCTAAAATCTTAATCGTTTCCGGCCATTCAAACTCATCGATGGTGTAATCCCCTTCATGCTCACGGACCGCCTCTTCAATCGCCTTACGAGGATCATCAAGGGTGAGCGCTTTAAGGGATTTTTCCCCTTCGCGGACATAGTACTTGCGATAGGTAGTTCCTCCTTTATGAGTTATAGAATCTGAGAACAATTTAGTGAGCCGCCTAAGTGCATTGCCTGCACGACTGCTAATCTTTTCATATCCCGGTCTGTCATTGGCAGGATCAATGATTTCTCCAGGCTTTAATCCAGCGGGAACTCCCCGCCCGTGAGGGTGGGGATGAGAGCCTGTCCGG
>CAZEDN010000147.1:0-3281 GCA_964510905.1 uncultured Candidatus Peribacteria bacterium | reverse complement strand
TACCCAACATCAATTTAAAGATAAAACTCTATGTTAAATAAAGGATACATTCCGTTTTTCGTTTCGATTGGATTTTTTGTGATCATCCTGATTTACTCCTTGGTGATTTACACAACGTGGGATGGGAAGGAAGAAGAAGATCTATCTGCCGTCGAGGTGAATCTGCCCGTTCTTGATCTACAGAAGTATTACAGCTTGTCAAAACAGCAGGGTGATGGTAACGTAGACGACGATAGTTAATTCTTAACCATACCTCCCATGGCCAAGCTCAACAAAAAGGGGTTCACCCTCGTTGAAGTTTTACTGGTGATCGTGATCATCGCGATCTTGGCAGCGATCGTCATCGTCGCCATCAACCCAGCAAGACAAATTTCGCAGGCAAACAACACGCAACGAAATGCGGATGTTAAAACCGTCCTCGATGCAGTGCATGAATACGCCATCGACAATCGTGGCGCATTGCCCACCGCGATCACCACAACCGCAACGGTTGTTGGAAGTGGAACGGGTCAAATCGACATCTGTAGTGATGTTGTCCCAACGTACGTAGCAGAAATGCCATTCGACCCAACCGCAACTGGAGCAGCCTACACTAGCTGTTCAAGTTACAACACGGGGTATACGATCGTAAAGGATGCGAATGGTCGTATTACAGTTGCTGCACCAACTGCAGAACTATCCGAGACGATCAGTGTGACGCGATAATTACGAGCACGAATTCGAACAATAAAAGCGCCCTGGGAAACCGGGGCGTTTTTAGCTAGAATATGGCCATGACAAATCAAGAACCCATCAATCCCGGAATCGCCGATATACAAAAGCGAGGCAGTCGTATCGTGGCCGAAGGCTGGCACATGATGCCTGCCGCTTCCCTCATGCGCGCCACGCAGACGCTCAAAACGATTTCCGATCGCAAAAAACCGTTCATCACGGTCATCAATTCGTACACTACCCATATTCCTGGACACATGCATCTGCAGGAACTGGGCGAGATTTTGGTAAAAGCGCTCAAAAAGAAAGGATACAATGTGTGGTACGCAAACATTGGTGCCGCGATTTGTGATGGGATTGCGATGGGCCATTTTGGGATGAAGTATTCTCTGCCATCCCGGGAGCTCATTACCGATCAGATTGAGAGCATCGTGGGGGCGCACCCATGTGACGCTTGGATTGGTCTAGGGAATTGCGACAAAATTGTTCCTGGTATGTTAAACGCCATGGTGCGGCTGAATATCCCATCGTTGTATGTGAGTGGAGGGGCGATGTTGGCCGGGAAGAAGAAATCGGATTTGGTGACCGTTTTTGAAGGAGTTGGAAAGCATTCCGTGAAGAAAATGAGTGATGAGGAATTGGAAAATGTGGCAGAAAATGCGTGTCGAACGTGTGGAAGTTGTTCGGGAATGTTTACTGCTAATTCGATGAATTGTTTAGCGGAAGCGATTGGATTGGCATTGCCCGGTAATGGGACGATTCCTGCGGCGAAGTGGACCGATAAAGAAAAGGGGGAGTGGGAAATCAATCCAGAGCGAAAAGAATTGATCGAAAAAGCGGCCGACACATTGGGAGAGCTGCTAGAGAAAGATGTACGCCCGCTCGACATCGTTACGAAGGAGGCGATCGACAATGCGTTCATTCTGGATTTAGCAATGGGCGGCTCGACAAATACGGTTTTGCACACGTTGGCTTTGGCACATGAAGCGGGAATCGACTATCCATTGGAAGCGATCAATGAGCTGACCGAAAAAACACCAAATGTGTGTAAAGTAGCACCGTCTCGACCGGAAGTACACATCGAGGATGTACATAAAGTGGGCGGAATTCCCGCGATTTTGAAGGCGGTCCATGAACACAGCGACTCCCCGCTCAATCCCGATCTTCGAACCTGTACAGGCACGTTGAAAGAGGCCATCGCCGCCGCGCCCGAGGCGGACGGCGATGTGATTCGCACCGGCAAGGATGCGTTCTCTCAAACAGGAGGGCTGGGAATTTTGTACGGAAACCTCGCGCCAAAAGGAGCTGTACTCAAAACGGCTGGCGTGGATGAGGACATGATGGAGTTTGAAGGAACCGCAAAAGTATATTGCTCACAAGAAGAAGCACTACACGCCATCCTCGATGGCAAAGTGATCGACGGAGATGTGGTGGTGATCCAGTACGAAGGGCCCAAAGGTGGTCCAGGGATGCAGGAAATGTTGTCGCCCACATCTGCCATCACCGGACGTGGCATCAAAGCCGCCCTCATCACGGACGGAAGGTTTTCAGGAGGCACCCGCGGACTATGTGTAGGACACGTATCTCCTGAAGCGGCCGCGGGCGGCCCCATCGCCGCCATCCAAGATGGCGACAAAATAGCAATAGACGCCAAAAAACGAACCATCGACCTCAAACTCTCAGACGAAGAAATAGCCAAACGACTCGACGAACTCCCTCCGTTCGAGCCCAAAGTTAAAAAAGGGTGGCTCGGAAGATACGCCAAACATGTTACCAGCGCAAATACCGGCGCGGTCATGGACAATACGCTCGACTAAAAAGTGTGGGTTGGGCGGCGGTCAGAGGGTCTCAATAGACCTTGACCGCCGCCCACCACGCGCGTGTTCCTGTTAGGCGCGAAGGGGGTTAGCTGCGCGTTCCCACGGTGGTCCAGCACCGGTTGCAGCAGAGGCTGCTGCCGACGACTTCCACGGCCACGAGCGGGCCGGAGCAGCCGCACGGCATGGAGAGCCTGCTCGGAGGTACGAAGCTCGAGTGGGACCCGAAGTCCACACGGGCGAGCCATCGCTTGAACGGCGAGGGTGGCGGGAGCGGCGGAAGCGTTCCCGTGGAGGTTCGAAGAGCCAACGTGTCACCAAAGAGATCAGTCACTGTGTTTCCTCGTGTACTTCCTGCGCCTAACAGGGAGAACTTCCTCATACGAACAGAACGATGGTACAAGGCCCTAAAGCCCGTTTGTCTATCGGCCCAATTCGCACAAAGAAGACTCCCTATTAGAGGGTGGGCCCTAAGAGGGGCCTCACCTCAGTCTGATGTTTCAAGGAGCACATATAAAAAATCCCCGCCAGCCCTGATGCTGCGGGGTTTTAGTTAGAATGAATCAACACATAACACTACCCCACAGCGGACGCGGTGGTCGTGAGGCGGCAGAGATTATGTTGAACGAAATTCATAATACCTATTATGTACGCCTATCTCCAAAATAAGTCAAGAAAATTCTCGATTTTGACAAAAGAGAACTACTCCTGTAGAGAAGAAGCGTGCCAACTTTCCTCCACAACATAGACCCA
>CAZEDN010000146.1:0-3324 GCA_964510905.1 uncultured Candidatus Peribacteria bacterium | reverse complement strand
ATTCCAGTCTCTTTATCAGTTTTTCCAGGCCATTGGTGACTGACCGTAATCGCCCCAATATCAACCGGATTATAAATTAAATGAAAATCAGTCTCATCGTCGTTATATTTCTCAACAAACCAAGTCGAGACGACAACTACAATCGGAGCACTATCCCCGTATCTTGGGTTTTCAGGCACATCAACTCGAACCGCTATCTTCCCGTTTTCAGCATTATTAACCTGAGTTACCAAATATTCGCCAGGTTCAGTAGGCTCAACTCCTGAAACCAAATTAGAGCACAAAACAGCCTTCTCAATCTCATCAACCACTCCATCCTGATTGTCATCACAAGCATCATATTCTTGAATTTGAGACCCTTTTAACCAGAATATGCCAGCCCCGATCATTCCCGCCAGCACAACAACACCTGTGATATAGAGAATTTTTTTCATATCAAAGATAGTACTGGCTGAGTTCTTTTAAGGAAAGCAAAAATACAATGGTGGGCCCGGCTGGATTTGAACCAGCGGCCAAAACGTTATGAGCGTTCTGCTCTAACCCCTGAGCTACGGGCCCACATGGATTGTACTCGAAATCAGCACCCCAAAAAAGGCCAACCCGAACGTCGGACATCTAAACACCATTATTTCTTCTCAACCCTCTCTTTAGGCTCTTCCTTCTTGGCAGCCTTCTTCACCGTCATGTTCTCAACCATCTTTGCCATCGAAGCCTTCTTACGGTCCGCATTATTTTTGTGGATGATATTCTTCTTGGCCGAGGTGTCGATCACCTTGTAGGCGACTTGGAGAGCCTTTTTGGCATCGGCGGGATTCCCAGATTTAGCAGCCGTTTCAACCGCCTTGAGCGCCTCCTTGAGCTTATCGCGTGTTTGATAGTTGCGAACCTGTTTCTTGCGAGAAACTTTCATCTGTTTTTTCGCGGATTGAATGATCGGCATACCTGTTTGGTCAAAAATTTGCCCCCAAATACTAGGGAAACCCTTCCTGAAAGTCAACAACAAATGATATACTGACGATCGTATTCATTAAACCCTCCCAAAATGTCCAAAAAAGGTAGAGTTTCACTTCTGTTCGGAGTCGCCGCCGGCGCGTTGACCGGACTTTTATTTGCACCCACAAAAGGCAAGGACCTAAGAAAGAAGATTGCTCAAGAAAGAGAAGAAGGAGGAGTGGGGCACAAAAGCATCGCCAAGGAGCTTTCCAAAATGGCGGAAGACATCTCCAAAATGACCCAAGAAGTGGCCAAAAGTGAAGAAGCCAAGCATTTCTGGCAAAAAACAACAGGGGCAGTGAGCGATTGGACCGAAGGAAACGTAGACATCGATGATTGGGTGAAGACAGCACATAAGAAGGCTGACCAGATCAAAGCAGCCGCGACCAAATACGGAAACGAGAAGAAAAAGTACATCAAAAAGGCCAAAGGAACCGCCAAGAAAACGGTCAAAAAAGCAAAAGCCACTGCCAAAACTGTGAAATCCCGCGCCAAAGCGGTGAAAAAAGCGGCCACTGGCAAGACAACCACCAAGCGGAAACCAGCCGCCAAGAAAAAAACGACCACCAAACGCAAAACCACTAAGAAGAAGTAATGACCAAAATCGGGATCATTGGCGGGAAAGGGCGCATGGGCGCTGCATTCGCCCAATTCTTTCGTGAACACGGAGACGAAGTGCTGATTTCGGATCGACGCACAGCGCTCTCTAATCGAAAATTAGCCAAAACAGCAAATGTGATTATCGTATCGGTACCAATCGATAAAACCGAAAAGGTAATAGAATCGATCGCGCCGAATGTTCGTAAGAGTGCGCTATTGATGGATCTCACCTCGGTGAAGGAGCGCCCAGTGAAAGCCATGCTCCAATCCAAGGCAGCGGTCATCGGGGCGCACCCCATGTGCAACGAGACCACGTTTGGGCCTGGGCAAACCATGCTGTACTGTCCCGCACGTCCTGGGAAGTGGATCAAATGGTTTCGTGACACGTTTGGAAAGGAAGGCGGTCTCAACCTCGTCAAACTCACACCGCGCAAGCACGACGAAATGATGTCGCTCGTTCAGGGGCTCATTCATTTTACCGAATTTGCGCTAGGAAAAACGTTGCACGACCTCGATCCGTCACTAGAACAGATGATGAAACTGGCCAGTCCAGCATCCCAAATGCAGCTCAAAATTGCGGCCCGGCACCTCGCACAGGATCCAAACCTATACGGAAACATTCAAATCCAAAATCCCCGCAATCCCAAAATTCTCAAAAAATACCAAGAAGCGGTCAATGCACTGGTCGACATCGTTCAATCGGGAGATCTAAAAAAATTCACTGAACAGTTCAAAGAAGGGGACCGGTTCTTTGGAAAATTTGGAAAGGAAGCATTCCACGAGACAGATGCACTCATTTCACGAATGGCCACACCCCCAGTCTCTCAACCTGAAAAACCACCCAAAAACGCGGTCGGAAGTCTCGGCTCTACCCTAACATTCAGTTATTTAGCCACCGAAAAGTGGCGCAAAAAACGCAAAAATCCCATCGTGTTCTACGACACGGTCACCGAAATCGCTGAGGCGGTCGCGGAAGGCCGAATCAAGGAAGGAGTGATCCCCATCGAAAATCGGCTTCACGGTACGGTACGCGAGACCATGGACGCGCTGTTTCACGAAAAAATACACATCATTGGAGAGGTGAGGATGCCGATTCACCACTGCCTTGCGGTGAATAGGGGAGTCAATAAGGAAGACGTCCAAACGGTCATGTCACATCCACAAGCGCTATATCAATGTAGCCATGCGCTCAAAAAGCGTTTCCCAAACGCCAAATGGGCAATCGCTGATTCCACCGCCGCCGCGTTCGAGACCGTGAGCAAGCAACACGACCAACGAACAGCAGTCATCGGCCCCGAAGCCGCAGCCAAGCACTTTGGCATGAAAATCCTTGCCAAAAAAATCGAGAACGACCACAAAAATGAGACTCGCTTCGTGGCCATATCACGCACGCCTCTCAAGGCAGCCCCCAATCGAAACGCGAAAACCTCTATCGTTTTTTACTTTTCCAAAGATCGCCCAGGGAGCTTATTTGAAGTCTTTCAAATCTTTGCCAACCTCAAGCTAAATTTAACGCGTATCGAATCCCGCCCCGCGCCAAAAGCACTAGGGGAGTATCTGTTCTATCTTGATTTCGACGGGAGTGCAGTATCCAAAAAAGGACGCCAAGCCATTACATCAATTCACAAGATCACGGATGGGTTGAAGATTTTGGGCGTGTATTGAGCCGATTTTCATAAGATTAATGCAATAGGAACCCTTGAAAAAAGGGAGCAATTATGGTATAATTAA
>CAZEDN010000145.1:0-3351 GCA_964510905.1 uncultured Candidatus Peribacteria bacterium | reverse complement strand
CTCGATACACAAGGCGTTGCCGATCGTAAACAAAGCCGATCCGTTTACGGAGCTAAAAAACCTAAATCATAAACCTGTTAATCTGCTATGGGTAAAATCCATCAACACATTCCGCAAGATTCAAATCCTCTTCAAGAGAAGTTCATCAACTACATCATGTTGGATGGAAAAAAAAGCATCGCTCGCAAGATTTTCAAAGACATATTGATAGAAATTCAAAATAAAGGACACAAGGACCCCGAGAAGATTTTTGAAAAAGCGATTGAGAATGTGGAACCATCCATGGAGGCACGCCGCAAACGTATCGGAGGCGGGGTTTACCAAATCCCCATAGAGGTGAAGCCCAAACGACGCATCATGCTGGCTTTCCGCTGGATTCTCGACACCGCTCGCAAAGAAAAAGGTGCACCCATCGCCAACCGAATCGCCCGCCAATTACTCGAAGCCGCTGAGGGCATGGGCGCAGCCGTAAAAAAGAAAGAAGACACGCACAAGATGGCAGCAGCCAACAAGGCGTTCGCGCACTACGCACGATACTAAAAACGTCCCAAAAGACTCAAATCGGAGAGAAACGGGTTTTTCAACGGTTGCCAATATTCCTCTTCTCCTCTAAAATCACATTGTTCAACCTTAAAAACCCTCCCATGAAAAAACTATACATCCTAGGAGTCATCGCCATTATTGGCCTTCTCACCGCATGCACCAGCGCTGCGGGCAGCCTTTCGACTGTCGAATACAACAACGAAGTGGTCGAAACGCTAAACCTCACATCGTCTTCGATTGAAGACACCACAACAACCTACGACAGTAGCGTCCCCAATATCGTCACCGAAGAGGCCGAGGTGGACACCGACGCCATGCAAGCCGTCTACGACGAAGCGTACGGTTTCTTAACCGATGCCAAAGCTGTTCTGGAGCTCTCCAGTAAAAACGCATCCCAAGAAGAGGCCATCAAATCCGAATTTATCAACTATCTCGACCTGGGCGAGGCATATCTCGCCACATATAGTGAAATGATCACGTACTATTCTAGCGGGGAATTCATCGAAAATCTTGACCTAGTCGCCACGTACGATGAAGCACTTCATATGGGATACAATGACTTCATCGATTCCAACAATTCCCTCGTCGATGTTTTGGCTGGCTTCATTGACTAGATCCGAACGAAGTGAGGATCCAGCATGCATTCACAACTACTTCAAATTCCGCGAATAGCGGCTGCTTAACCTTGACTTTACTTTCTTAAACCCTATAATACGCGCGGTTTTTTAGAACATCCTAAAAATACTAACTTCTACATACTAAATACCCATCCTCATGTCCGACACTTTTAACGACCTCACGAAACTCCGTAACATTGGAATCTGCGCACACATCGATGCCGGAAAAACCACCGTTACCGAACGCATCCTGTTCTACACAGGTAAAAGCCACAAAATCGGTGAAGTTCACGAAGGTGAAGCGACCATGGACTGGATGGAACAAGAACAAGAACGCGGGATCACCATCACATCGGCTTGTACCACCTGTTTCTGGAAACCGCTCCATGGTGACGCCGAACAACATCGTATCAACATCATCGACACTCCTGGACACGTGGACTTCACGATGGAAGTGGAACGATCGCTCCGTGTTCTCGATGGAGCCGTCGTGGTTTTTGATGGCTCTCAAGGAGTAGAACCTCAATCTGAAACCGTTTGGCGCCAAGCCGACCGTTATGAAGTACCTCGAATGGCCTTCATCAATAAATTGGATAAAACAGGAGGTGATTTCTACATGAGCCTCGACTCCATTCACGAACGACTCAACAAAGATGCGGTGGCCATTCAGCTCCCCATCGGAGAAGAAAACAATTTTGTAGGAGTGATCGACCTTCTCACCAAAAAAGCGTACGGATTTGAAGGGAAAATGGGAGAAAACGTGATCGACATGGAAATCCCCGAAAGCATGAACGCTAAGGTCGAAGAATACCGCAACACCCTCATCGAGAAAATCGCTGAAAACGACGAGGAACTCATGGAAAAATACCTCAACGATGAAGAACTTTCTTTGCCAGACCTCAAAAAAGCACTCCGGAGAGCAACGATAGCCTTCACAATCATTCCAGTATTATGTGGAACGGCGCTCCAAAACAAAGGAGCTCAACTTCTGCTCGATGCCGTCATCGATTATCTTCCTTCACCACTCGACCTGCCTCCAATGAAAGGGATCGATCCAAAAACTGATGAAGAAGACACACGCCCCGCCGAAGAAAGCGCCCCATTCTCAGCGCTCGCATTCAAAATCGCAACAGACCCATACATCGGTAAATTATGTTTCTTCCGTGTTTACTCTGGAAAATTAGAGTCTGGAAGCTACGTATACAACTCAGTATCTGGAGAAAAAGAACGTATCGGACGCCTCGTCCAAATGCACTCCAACTCTCGTGAAGAGATCAAAGAAGTGAAAGCAGGAGACATCGCTGCCGCTGTAGGATTGAAGAAAACCACAACGGGAAACACTCTCTGCGACGAAAGTAAGCCTATCGTGCTCGAATCCATGGACTTCCCTGATCCAGTGATCGATATCGCCATCGAGCCTAAGACAAAAGCCGACCAAGAAAAGATGGGGATCGCCCTCCAAAAATTGGCTGAAGAAGATCCCACATTCCGCGTCCACACAGACGAAGAAACCGGTCAAACCATCATCGGTGGAATGGGAGAACTTCATCTCGACATCATCGTCGATCGCCTCAAACGCGAATTCAAAGTAGAAGCCAATGTTGGTAAACCTCAAGTCGCCTACCGAGAAACCATTCAAAAAGAGGTCAAGCACGAAGAAAAATACGCAAAACAAACGGGTGGTCGTGGTCAATACGGTCATGTTCTACTCAAAATCAGCCCCAACGAACCTGGAAAAGGATTTGAATTCATCAACTCGATCGTGGGTGGAAAGATTCCTAAAGAATTCATCAATCCGGTTCAAAAAGGTATCGAAGAATCAATGACTCGTGGAGTTGTAGCAGGATATCAAGTAGTCGATGTAAAAGTCGAACTGTATGACGGCTCGTACCATGATGTTGACTCCTCCGAAATGGCGTTTAAGACTGCTGGATCCATTTGTTTCCGGGATGGCGCTCGAACCGCAAGTCCGGTCATCCTTGAACCGATAATGAAGGTAGAAGCCATCACTCCCGAAGATTATATGGGTGACGTAATGGGCGACCTAAACTCTCGCCGTGGTCAAATCCAAGAAATGGGAGACCGTGGAACCGCCAAATTCATCAAGGCAATCGTGCCACTCGCTGAAATGTTTGGATACGCCACCGACCTCCGATCCATGACGCAAGGACGCGCCAGTTACAGCATGGAA
>CAZEDN010000144.1:0-3372 GCA_964510905.1 uncultured Candidatus Peribacteria bacterium | reverse complement strand
GGCAGCGATCGGGCCGTACGCGCAAGCGGTGCAGAGTGGAGGATTCTTGTTCACCTCCGGACAGATCGCATTGGACCCGACGACCATGGAGATTGTTGATGGGGGAGTTGAAGCACAAACCCAGCAAGTTTTGGCCAATTTAGAGGCGGTTCTCACCGAGGCCGGCCTCACTAAAACGAACGTGATCAAAACCACTATCTTCCTCGCGAACATGGACGACTTCACCACGGTCAATCAGGTTTACGGAGACTTCTTCGGCGACCACAAACCGGCCCGTTCCACGGTCGAAGTTTCGCGGTTGCCTAAAGATGTGTTGGTGGAGATTGAGTTGGTGGCGGAGGTGAGCTAGGCTACTTCACCATAAACGTCGGGATGCTTTGTTTGACCTGGTCGATGGCCAGTTCGGTATCGTCGTGGGCGTAGGTTCCGGTGATCACGTAGCCCTGTGTCCCGCTCACGCCATACGTTTGAATGAATCGTCGTGGGGCGATCGTTGGGTCGTTGGTTCCTTTGAATTCGTATAAGAAGGTCTCTTGCCCGACGCCATCCACAAAAATGGTGGTTTCTTCTTCGTTGAGCAGTTCAAAGTTGAGCAATTGATTGGCTACGGTTTCGGACATTTCTAGGGCGTAGTCTCGGGTGGTGGTTCCTTCTTCGACGGTATTGCGGGTCACGTTGATGTTGGCCACGAAATGGTGGTCTTGGACGTTATTGCGGAAGGCCACGATCGTGTTGTCGGGATATGAGGAAGTGAAGTGTTGAATGGTTTCCCAATCTTCGGGGACTTGTAGGGAGAACTCGCTGCTTTCGACGAGTCGGTAGAATGTGAGAACTTCGGTGGGTGGGGTTTCTCCGCCACCATCGCCGCCGCCAAAGCCAAGGCAGCCGGGAAGGATCAAAAGGGTTCCGATGAGAATGGATGTGATGAGTTTTTGCATGAGAGAGTGTTCTTAGATGCGACCATTTTAGCATATTCTGAAAATTTCCTTGTTTTTCTTCCCAAAATCCCTACAATACCCTCGCTATGAAGATCGGTATTCTTTCTTACAGTTCCTTAAAGCGGAAGTTGCGCTCGAGACGTTTGACTGTCGCTGATCGTATGTTGGTGGAGGCGGCCAAGGCGCGTGGGCATGAAGTTCGTGTGTTGCGCACGGACAAGTGTGAACTTTCGTATGCGGATGGTTCGATGAAGGTGCTTTACGCGGGAAGGAAATTTCCTCATTTTGATGTGATCATTCCCAAAGTGAATGTGACGATCAATGTGGATGTTCGTTTGACGCTCAATAAGCATCTCCTTCTGATGGGGATCCCGTTGGTGAATGGATACATGCCGGTTTCTCGTGCGAAGAATAAGATCCGTACGTTGCAGATTTTGAGTCACAAGGGGATCTATGTCCCGAAGACGGTGGTGTTGGAGCGATTGGAATATCTTGATCATGCTATTAAGAAGGTTGGCGGGTTTCCTATTGTTTTGAAGACGCCGGCCGGTTCGCTTGGGAAAGGAGTGGTGATTGTGGAGACCAAGCGGTCATTGTTATCGGCGCTGGATATGATTTTGACGCAGGATCATTGGAAGATCCTTCTCATTCAGGAGTATGTAGAGGAAGCGGAAGGAAAGGACATTCGTGTGTTTGTGGTTGATGGGAAAGTTGTGGCTTCGATGGAGCGTACGGCTGCTGAGGGCGATTTTCGTTCCAATATTCATGCGGGAGGGGAAGGAGCTGAGGCGATTTTGACTCCAGAAGAAGAGAAAATTTCTTTGGATGCGGCGGAAGCATTGAAGTTGGAAGTGGCGGGTGTTGATTTATTGCGTACGAAGAATGGCCCGGCCGTGATGGAAGTGAATGCGAATCCAGGATTGGAGGGGATTACGGCAGCGACCGGTGTGGATGTGGCGGGTGCGATGATTGATTTTGCGGTGAAGAAGGCTGAGCAGCGTGGGCAGAAGCAAGAATTTCGTGGGGGTATACAAAAAGAGGCATCAAAGGAGGCGCTCTTAATGGATGAACCGTATGCGGTTGTTTAAACCCCTGACATTGCAAAAAGGAACGTTGGAATGGCTAAATACGCGAGTGTTGTCAGGATGATTTGCAGAATGAATAGAGTGATAGAAAGGCGTTTTTTTGATGTGATAAGTTTTCTTCCCAATAATGGAAGGCCGATTAGTAGGGTGGGCCAAGTGACGGTGATGAAAGTGATCAGAATAGAGTCGAAATAAATTTTCCTACCCATGGAAATGCTGTCGATACTTTCTGCGGTTGCAACCCAAGCAAAAAATCCAAGAACCACAACCGGCAAAAGTGCGGCGAGGATTTCTAGGATGGTAAGAATCGTCCAAAGTTTTTTCCCTTTCATCATTTAAACGGCAGGTGGTTTGGTGATGACTTTATCGATGAGGCCCAGTTTGCCGTACTTCATGGCTGCTTCGGCGCTCATGAAATTGTCGCGATCCGTATCCTTTTCCACGGTTTTGAGCGGCATGCCGCTGTGGTTGGATAGGATGGTATTGAGACGTTTCTTGGTGTTGACGATGTGCTCGGCGTGGATCTCGATGTCGGACGCTTGTCCTTCGACGCCGCCGAGGGGCTGATGGATCATGATCTCAGCGTGGGGGAGTGCATATCGCTTTCCTTTTGCTCCTGCAGTTAGAAGAACCGCTCCCATGGAGGCGGCCATTCCAATACATACAGTGGAAACGTCCGGCCGGATGTATTGCATCGTGTCGTAGATCGCCAATCCTGCGGTGACGTGGCCGCCGGGGGATTGGATGTACATGATGATGTCTTTCTTTGCGTTGTCTTTTTCTAAGAAAAGTAGCTGCGCGATGATCGCGTTGGCCACTTGGTCGTTGATCGCGCTGCCGAGAAAGATCACGCGGTCTTTGAGTAGGCGTGAATAAATGTCGTAGGCACGCTCGCCTTCGTGCGATTTTTCGATCACGGTCGGGACGAGAAGATTGCCGGCGGTGGTTTTCCAGCCTTTGGCTTGGCTTTTTGCACCACTGGTTTGTGTTTGGGAGGTGAAATCCATTTGAAAGTTTTTAATGTTGAACTCCTATCATTATACCTGTTTTTACGGGGGAATAGAATGGTGCAGCTAGTGACAAGATTTCGGTTTATTGTTTCCCTGGGCGTTCTCTGGGGGATTTGGCGCCCCTGAAAAACACACCATCTACTGCAATTTTACCATTTTGGCTCTAATTTATTCATCGCTTCTCAACGTATCGTTATTTGATACGTCTTCGTCGCTCTTCATAAATTTCGCTCAAAATGGGTAAAATTTCGTTACGATGCCGTATTTTCCAGGGGCGCCTTTTGAAAAAATAACGTTGACTTCTGTTTTTTGACTGATAGAATACTCCTGCTTTCAGGA
>CAZEDN010000143.1:0-3399 GCA_964510905.1 uncultured Candidatus Peribacteria bacterium | reverse complement strand
AGCGCAGCTACGGCGAAGCCGGGAAACCCCGTCCGTAAGGGCGGGGAGTTTCATTGGATGGCGATTCAGCTGCTGAAAAATTGGTTTTTGCTTTTGGTGCCATGACTCCATTGGCTAATTTTCAGGAAACTGATGCGGATGCAAATTTGGGTTATGCATTGGGGGTTAGTGCAATGGTTCGTGATCGTATTCATGGGGTTCGTGTTCCTATGAATGTACAGCTTTTTCATCCTGATAGTGTTCAAAAGAATGAACCGGTGGGACGATTTGAGGCGCTTAGTCCTGGGGATGAGCCTATTGGTACGGATCGAATCCGAGAGAGGGTTGAGCTTGATGATGAAACTTTTGCGGAAATTGAGCGACTCGAATTTTTGGGCTTTGATCCAATTGATTCAGGTTATGTTAGCACTGATAACACCGTGCGACATCGCACTTCTAGAGGATTAATCGAGGCACTTCCTTTAACCGTTAATTCTGCTGCTTGTGCTTCGACATTGGATCTTATTGAGGAGGCACGTGATATTGCTCTTGTTTTGGATCGTACGACTCAATGTCAGGTGGCTGCAGTTTGTTTTGAAGCAGAGGATGATTGGCGTGGTCGTGGATTTGGTACTTTTGTTGTTTGGCAATATCAGGAAGACCAGGGGCATATTGAGTTTTACCCTGCGGAGGGTTAAAGTGAATTTTCTCTCTCTTTCTCTAGTTTCTCCACCACCTTCTTCACATCCTGAGACTTGCTCTTGTCGCACACGAGCAGGGCATCTTTGGTGTTGATGATGGCGATGTTGTCCAGGTTGAGGGCGATGACCGGTTTTTCTTCGGAATTGTGGATCAGGGTGCCGGTGGAGTCCATGGCTTCTCCTGGGCCGTGGACCAGGTTGTCTTCGGGATTTTCGGTGAGTTCATCGTGGAGCGATTCCCAGGTGCCGATGTCGCTCCAGCCTAGGTCGGCAGGGATGATGCGAACTTGTTTTGGATCCACTTTTTCCATGATGGCGTAGTCGATTGAGATTTTTTGACATTCTGGGTATTCGGTTTCTATGACGGCGGTTTCGTCAGGGGTGTCGAGGGATTCTTGGATTTTCATGAGTCGGTCGTACGTATTGGGGAGGTGTTGTTTGTATGCGTCGAGAATGGTATCCACGCGCCAGACGTAATATCCTGTGTTCCAGAGGTAATCACCTGATTCCAGGAATTTTTTGGCGGTTTCTAGGTCCGGTTTTTCGGTGAACTGTTTGAAGCTGTGAATGGCGACTCCATTCACTTCGGTGAGTTTTTCGCCGATTTGAACGTATCCGAGGTGAACATTCGGGGATTTGGCGTTCACTTCGATGATGTTGAGCGTTTTTTCTTGGTCGGCGACTTGGGCGGCTATTTGCAGTTTTTGTACGAATTCGTCGTTATTTTGGATCAAATGGTCGGCGTAAATGACTGCCATGACTTCATCGGGATGGTGCTTTGCAACGACTGCTGCTGCGAGTCCTATACAGGAGGCAGTATCGCGTAGGGCCGGTTCGATGATGATGTTTTCTTTGGGGATGTTTGGGGCTTGCTCTTCAACTTCTTGTACAAATTTTTTGTTCGTAGCAATGTAGATGTCGGAAGGGTCCAAAAAGTTAATCCGTTCCAAGGTTTCTTGGAACATCGTCTTGTCGGACGTCAGTTTTTGAAACTGCTTGGGTTTGGAGTGGCGACTTAAGGGCCAGAGGCGTGTCCCTGTGCCTCCTGCGAGTACGACAGCTTTCATTATTTTCGGATTAAGGTTTCGCCGGTCATGACTGCCGGCTTTTTAATATCGAGGAGATTGAGGATGGTTGGCGCAATGTCTTGTAATCCTCGGTTTTTCTTTAGTTTATACGCTTTTTCGCTATCTGAGATCAATAGGAAGTGTACGGGATTGAGCGTATGTGCCGGTTTATCGTCGCCGTTTTCGTACTTCATTTCGTCCGCGTTTCCGTGGTCGGCGGTGAGGAGTGTCGTGTAGCCGCTCTTTAGTGCTTGAGGAATGACTTTCGAGAGGCATTCGTCTAGGACTTTGCAGCACTGGATGGCGGCTTTTAGATCGCCGGAGTGCCCGACCAAGTCTCCGTTGGCGAAGTTTACGATGATCACGTCGTGATCTTTCTTGCGGAGCGCTTTGTTGACTTCGATGGTCACTTTTTTGGCGCTCATTTCGGGTTTGTCGGCGTAGGATGGGCATTTTGGTGAGGGGACCATGATTCTATCTTCTCCCTTGAATGGCTTTTCGATCTGGCTGTTGAAAAAGAAGGTGACGTGAGCGTATTTTTCGGTTTCGGCGACGCGGAGTTGTTTGAGGTCGTTTTGGCTAAGAATTTCGCCCAAGTTTTTCTTGATTTCGGGAGTGGGGAAGAGGACAGGTGCTTTTTCGGAGTAGGGACCAAAGCAGACCATGTACGGATTCACCTTTTTCTTGGGTTTAAATCCCAGTTTCGTGATTCCACTGTCCTTGGGTGGTTTTTCACCGGTGAGCGCCCATGTGAGCTGCCGTGCGCGATCTGAACGGAAATTCCAGAATACCACGCCATGACTTTTTTGAATGATGCCTTTTTTGGAGATGACGATCGGTTCGACGTAATAATCGCTTTCTACTCCATTTTTATACGCGTTGCGAATGGCGGTTTGTGGATCTGTTTCATGCTTTCCTTCTCCTTGTGTGAAGAGGTTGTACGCTTTTTCGGTGCGGTCCCAGTTGGTGTCACGATCCATGGCGTAGTATCGACCAACGATGGTTGCGATTTTTGCTACTTTTTGAAGGCCAAGTTCGTGGATCTTTTTTTGGATTTGTTTGATGAATTGGGGAGCGGTTTTTTCTCCCACGTCCCGTCCGTCGAGAATGGCGTGAATGTACACTTCTTCAGCCTTTTTCTTTTTGGCCATTTCCAGGAGTGCGAAGAGGTGTTGAATGTCGGAATGGACTCCCTGATCTGAGATCATTCCAAGGAGGTGGACGACCGGTTTTTTGTACGCTTCAACGAGCGGTTTCATGCGGAACAGTTTTTCTTCTTTTATGCTGCGATCGATGGTTGCTAGCGATTGCCACGTGATGCGTCCAGAGCCCATGGTGAAGTGTCCCACTTCGGATCCACCTTGGGTTTCTTTGGGCAAGCCAACGGCGTTTCCGGAACAGTTTAAAAAGGTCATGGGATATTTTTCGCGTAAACCTTTATAAAATTTCATGTTGGCGCGCAAAATCGCGTTGCCGGGAGTGTCTTCTCCTTCACCAAATCCATCCAAAATTACCAAGAGAACAGGATTTTCAGTTTTCATAGCAGAATTAGATTTAGATACCAATCAATGATCAAATCTCCATAAAAGACCGCGATGAGGGTTCCGAGAACAAGGAATGGTCCAAAAGCGACCATTGTTTTGCGGGTGACT
>CAZEDN010000142.1:2059-3400 GCA_964510905.1 uncultured Candidatus Peribacteria bacterium | reverse complement strand
TTTTTAATGGAGCGGGCAACGGGAATCGAACCCGTATTTACTGATTGGCAACCAGTCGTAATAGCCATTATACGATGCCCGCGTTTTTCCTAAAATGCGAAAGAAACTATAACGAACCCGGGGATGGATTTCAATCTAAAAAAACGGGATGTATTTTTTGATGAAGCGCTTGGCTCCGAGTATTCTTCTCTCCAAAAATCCGGTCTTCTTGGCGTGGAATCGTTGGACGATCTTGGAGTGGTCGTAATCTTCGGGGAGCTTGAATTCGTAGCCTTCCTCGATGGCGGCGCCGTTTTTGTCGCACTCTTCCATCATGGCTTGGGCCACGCGTTTGGAGACGGTGTTGGTGAGCTTGGTGAGGCCTTTATCGGTTCTTTCGACGTCTAATGGCGCGAAATCGTCCACTTTCGCCTGGTTGATGTACATGCGCCCGCCCTTCACGAGCTGCTTAACGCGATCTTTGATCCAACCGCGGTAATTGTTGACTGTTTGATCTTCGGTTTCGGCGTGGAAGCGAGGATAGATGGGAAGGGTTCGTGGAGAGAAGAGGACCGCGATTTTTTCTTTGATGGAAATATCGTGGACATGGTCCACATCTTCGACCAAGAATTGGTCCTCGTTGAGAACGTGACAGGCCTCATCGAATTCGGCGCGTTTGGCGTCGGACATGCCCATGAGCTGGGCGGCTAAGATTGCTTTGGGGACGCGTACACGTATACGGCTCAAATCCACTCCCCTTTTTGCGCAATACTGGAGCACTCGAGGTAGATTTCGGGTTACAAAATGGTCCACAACGATCACCCCCTTGTCGGGGATTTCTAATGTTTGGTGGAAACAGTCTTCTACGTCGTCACTGGCATCGGCGCTCGGATCATACCCGCGAAATTGGGTCAATGTGCGGTGAATGTTGAAGAGAAGACCGGCCTTTTCTTTGAGGCGCGGTTCTTTCCTCCCGACCTTGACCAATTCCTTTAAAATCCCGTCCATTTTCTCCTGATGGGAAGGATCCTTGGGGTTGGCTTGACCTTCCAAGAATGGCACCAAGTATTCTTGCCACCTCGCCTTCAATTCTCCGGGTAGATTCAGCCCTCCCATCGCGGCACGGAAGGTCGCTTTGGGATCATGGTAAATCTGGCTTTGGAGGATGTTGTGTCCTGAAGGGCTTTCCATGGAGGTAAGATAAGGGTGTTATTAAAGCACGATTGGCATTAAATGTCAACCCTACTTTAATCTGTTGGACTCCTTATTTAGCGGGGTCCGCCGGGTGGTGGTGGTGGAGGTCCCTCTGGCCGTGGGCCATGAGGTTTGGGTCCATGTGGCTTGGGCCCGCCATGTGGGGGT
>CAZEDN010000142.1:0-2049 GCA_964510905.1 uncultured Candidatus Peribacteria bacterium | reverse complement strand
GTGGCCGCCTCCTGGACGTGGTCCCTCCGGTCTTGGCAATGTGGCTTTGTGCGACAGGTTATATCGACCTTGGTCATCCACTTCCATCAGTTTAACCTTCAATTTATCGCCCATTTTTACCACATCTTCCACCTTGTTCACACGATGGTGTGCCAATTCTGAGATGTGAACCAATCCGTCCTTCCCAGGAATGAATTCAACGAAAGCTCCAAAATCCATGAGTCGAACCACCGTTCCGTCGAATACCTCTCCCACCTCGGGATCGTACGTGATCTGTTTGACCCATTTTTCGGCCTTTGCTCCGCTCTCCTGATCTGGTGCGGTGATGATGACCAATCCTTGTGTTTCGTCCTGTTCGATATCGATGTCCACGCCACATTCACCAGTGATTTTTTGGATGGTTTCTCCTCCCTTTCCAATAACGTCGCGGATCTTGTCGGGATGGATTTTGATCGTGGTGATCATTGGGGCATGCTTGGAGAGTTCTTTTCGAGGTTCAGGAATCACTTTGGCCATTTCGTCGAGGAGGAAGAATCGGGCCTCTTTGGCTTGTTCCAATGCTTCTTTCATGATGTCGATGGAAAGCCCCTTGGCCTTGATGTCCATCTGTACCGCGTTGATTCCGTCTCGGGTTCCTGTGACCTTAAAGTCCATGTCCCCGGCGAAGTCCTCCATTCCCTGAATGTCGGTGAGAATCTTGTATCCAGCACCTGCGTTTTCCTTATCTTTCACGATCAATCCCATGGCGATTCCGGCCACCGGTTTTTTGATCGGCACACCGGCCGCCATCAATGACAAGGTTGATCCACAAACGGATGCCATTGAGCTGGACCCGTTACATGTAGTGATTTCGGAAACACACATCACCGTGTATGGAAATGCCTCCTTTTCGGGAAGCATGGGGCGAAGTGATCGTTCTGCAAGATCACCGTGCCCGATGTCTCGCCGGGATGCTCCGCGCAACGGTTTCACCTCCCCAACCGAGAATGGCGGGAAGTTGTAATGGTGGATGTATCCCTTGGTGATATCGGTGTCCATGGTGTCGATGATCTGTGCATCCCCAGGAGCGCCGAGCGTCGTGGTGGTCAGCGCTTGCGTCTCGCCTCGTTGGAACAACGCAGACCCATGAGGCCGTGGCAACAGATCCAAAAGGATGTTGATCGGACGAATTTCGTTGAGAGCCCGTCCATCTATACGCTGATCCTTATCGAGGATATTACCTCTCATGTTGGTCTCGATTCGGTTGTTGAGGATTTCGGCGAGATCACGTTTGGTGAACTCTTCGCCCTCGATCTGTTCAGCATATTTCTCAAAAAGTTGATCTTCAATTGCGCCGACCTTGGCTTTGATCTCTTTTTTACCTTTTCCATTTACGTCGTCGAGCATTTCCTTAGTAACAAGCGCATCGACAGCAGCGGTAGCGGCCTCTTTTTCCTTCATGAAGGTGGCCTCCAGCGGCGTGACCCCCACTTTCTCCATCAATTCCTCCTGCATCGCGCACAACGTCTTGATGTGGCTGTGGGCCAACTCGAGTGCCTCCAACAAGACCTCCTCGGTGACTTCATTAGAACCGGCTTCCACCATGGTGATCGCGTCTTTCTTCCCGGCGACGACCAAGTCTAGTCGTCCATCCTTGATCTGTTCATATGTTGGATTGACGACCAGTTCCATGGCGCCACTTTCGTTTTCGACGTATCCAATTCGAACTCCAGCGACCGGTCCTTCAAATGGAATTCCTGAGAGCATTAGCGCTGTCGAAGCGGCTGTAATTCCAACTGTATCTGGAGGGATCACCATGTCGGCTGACAATGACGATACGATGATCTGTACATCATTTGTCATTCCTTTGGGAAAGAGTGGCCGCATGGGGCGATCGATCATCCGAGAAATTAAAACTGCATTATCGGACGGGCGGCCTTCACGTTTGATGAAACGGCTGCCTTTGATCTTTCCAGCCGCATAAAATTTCTCCTCAAAATCGACCATCAATGGGAACCATTCGACCGATTCACGAGGATGAGTGTTCATGGTAGCGGTTGCCAAAACCAT
>CAZEDN010000141.1:0-3406 GCA_964510905.1 uncultured Candidatus Peribacteria bacterium | reverse complement strand
CGTGGACTGTCCAGGTCATGCCGACTACATCAAGAACATGATCACGGGTGCCGCCCAAATGGACGGTGCTATTCTCGTGGTTTCTGCAGCAGACGGACCTATGCCACAAACTCGTGAACACATCCTGCTCGCTCACCAAGTTATGGTACCTGCCATCGTCGTCTTCTTAAACAAGATGGACATGGCCGATGAAGAAATCGCTGAACTTTCCGAAATGGAAATCCGCGAGCTCCTCACCAAGTACAACTTCCCTGGCGATGATGTTCCAATCATCAAAGGATCTGCTCTCAAAGCACTCGAAAATCCAGATGACGAAGAGGCCATTAAGCCTATCATCGAACTCTTCGAAGCCATCGACAGCTACATCCCTGAACCAAAACGTGATCTCGACAAGCCTTTCTTGATGCCGGTTGAGGACGTGTTCTCGATCAAGGGACGTGGAACGGTTGCCACCGGTCGTATCGAGCAAGGAAAGGTCAACGTCAACGAAGAAGTCGAAATCGTTGGAGTCAAAGAAACTCGAAAAGTTGTGGTGACCGGAGTTGAGATGTTCAAGAAACTTCTCGATGAAGGACAAGCTGGTGATAACGTTGGACTCCTCCTCCGAGGGATCGAACGTGAGGAGATCGAACGTGGACAGGTTTGCGCCAAACCAGGTTCTATCACCCCTCACACCAAGTTTGACTCCGAGGTTTATGTTTTGAACAAAGAAGAAGGAGGACGACACACTCCATTCTTCAAGGGTTACAAACCTCAATTCTACATCCGAACAACCGATGTGACCGGAACCATTGAGCTCCCTGACGGAGTCGAAATGGTTATGCCTGGTGACAACATCAAGATGCAGGTTAAACTCGGTTGCGAAATCGCTCTCGACGAAGGAACTCGCTTCGCTATCCGTGAAGGAGGTCGAACCGTTGGAGCTGGAGTCGTGACCAAGATCTTAGAATAATCGAGGCCTCCTTTGCTCAGAGGTCCCTTTAAGGAGAACCCCCCAAAGCCCTCGCCGCAAGGCGGGGGTTTTTGTTTTGAGTTTTTATCCCTGGCACCGGGCAATAAAATTCCATCCCGGGGCATAAAATTCAGCAGGCCATTCGCCCCCTTCTGGGTCGATTTCGGGCGTCAATGGAGCATACGTCGCCAACGGATAGCCCATAGGATCCCACGGTGCTCCATAACCGTTACCCTCATAAGGAATTCCCTGACAATCAAATTCATACGACGAACAGGTTAAATCGACCGGCGATACCGCGGCACACAGCTGCGGACCATGGCAACTCAACCACCAATACCCATGTGCGCCCACCGCTCCTGACGCAAATCCTGCCTCCACACACAAATCATCCGGCGATCCCATAGCCCCCAAATGGAAAAAATCATCCACACCATCCCCGTCCAAATCCAACCATCCCACCGGATCCGATCGAAAACTCACACCGCCCTGGATCACAGTACACGTTTCGCCGTTACTCAAATCATCTACTACCCCATTACAATCATTATCTAAGAGATCACAGTAATCCCCTTCCGGCATGGCGGGACTGATGCTCGCATCGCTATCATCACAATCGTCATTGTTGTCCGCATGACCTCCAGGATTATCACATGCCACCACTTCTTCCCCTTGAGGATCGCCAAAGCCATCCCCATCCGCGTCGGGTGACCACGTTTCCACATCCACCGCATCCGGATCCCCTTCATCCACCAAACCATCACAATCGTTATCAGCATCATCACAAACCTCCAACGCATCCGGATGAACCTCCATATCATTATCGTCGCAATCATCTCCATCCGCCCGAACCCCATCGTGCCCATCTCCATCCACATCGGTTAAATCCGCTCCATCACAGTCCTGATCGATCCCATCGTAAGGAACCTCCTCCGCTCCTGGATAAATAGAAGAATCTTGAGGATCACAATCGGTTTCATCTGAGTGGCCATCATCATCATAATCAAAAAACTGCACCATTCCCGGCTGACATCCCGGCGTTCCCGCCACCATCAACAAAAGTGCAAAATTTCGAACCATATGAGCAACGCTGGCTGAAGGTGCTCCTGGCGCACCCCTGGGCCTTTCAAAACTTGGACTGAGTAAATTCATAGCAAAGTGAATATACACCGTTTTCACACTAAACAAAACGAAAAAATGTTGTATATATTACAAATTCTGTCTCACTACTTGTTCAGCGAGCCGATTCCCGATACCATCAACACACATGAAAAATGTCCGCCGCAAACAAACGGTGCTCGAAAAAATCCTCCCCCGTCCATTCTGGTTTCTGGGAATGGTTTTGTGCACACCGAAAGATTTGCTCTCCGTACTAAGATTTCTCCTAAAAAAGCACCCGCAACTCTCCTTATCCCAACGCTGGAAAATCGCCAAAAAGCTGTACATCATCTCGTACAAAGTCGACTGCACGCACAGCCAACGCGAGATGCTCACCTTCATAAACACTATTCTCTCCCTCCCGAAATCGATCCGCGGATGCGTGGTAGAAGCCGGTTGTTATAAGGGGGGAAGCAGCGCAAAATTCAGTCTCGCCACCGAGTTGGCCGATCGCCCGTTCGTGATTTTTGATTCGTTTGAAGGAATGCCGGAACACGATGAACCCCACCAACGGAGTATTTTTGGCGCCAAGGTCGCTTTCCCTAAGGGACGCTTTTGTGGAGGACTTGAAGAGGTCAAAGAAAACATCGAACGATATGGAAAATCTAAGAACTGCAGCTTTAAAAAAGGATGGTTCGAAGAGAGTTTACCCTCGTTCAAGGACCCCATCGCCGCCATCTATCTCGATGTGGATCTCGCTTCCTCCACCAAAACCTGCCTCAAATACCTCTATCCTCTCTTAGAGCCGGGCGGCGTGTTGTACTCTCAAGACGGACACCTTCCCTTAGTGATCGATGTTTTCCGGGACAAAACGTTTTGGGAAAAAGAAGTGGGGTATCCTCCCCCTAAAGTCGAAGGCCTCGGAAAAAAGAAACTGATCAAAATCGTGAAACCGGCCTAAAAAATGCCTTTTCATCAAAATATGGTAAAATAAACGTACTTTATTTCCATAACCTCTCTTTCTATGGAAACTTCTGTACTCGTCGCCCAACTTCTTGCGGTGGTTTACATCGTGATCGGCCTTGGGCTAATCCTCAACACAAGCTATTACCAGAAAACGTTTGGTGATTTCTTCAAAAGCGGTGCCACCATCTACCTCGGAGGCATCTTGGCTCTAGTGGTAGGATTTTTCTTAATAAAATTCCACAACGTTTGGGAACAAAGTTGGGTTGTGATCATCACCCTCCTGGGTTGGATAGCCTTTCTCAAAGGACTCTTCCTCCTCATTTTCCCCAAAACAATCATGAAACTCCCCGCCCTTACGGACGGGGTTTCCCGGCTTCGCCGTAGCTGCGC
>CAZEDN010000140.1:0-3434 GCA_964510905.1 uncultured Candidatus Peribacteria bacterium | reverse complement strand
AATCACACATGGGACTGCAAAGGCCTATCCCACTCAAATCCGGAATAATACTCGCTACAATATCCACATATCCATCACCATTCACATCGGCTAAACGATTCCCATTGTCGCCTCCAGCATCACTAATAAAGTCGATCGGTACAGGGTCATCACCGTATTGATTCTCAACCCAATTCACCGCAGTCGTTGTATAGGAAAAGTCGGTAGAAGGTAACGTGGTCACATCGCCTGCCTCGTTTATTGCACTTTCCGTAATGCTCTCCAGGACAGAGCGATATCCATTTTCACCCACATCATACGTGAAAGTCCATGAGCGCTGCCCTAAACTGCCATCGATCGTAACTTCCACTTCTTGGACTCGCTTTTGGGTGACCACTCGAAACCCTGGTCGATACGTAATCATATCATCATCACGGTCTTCGTAGGTGAAATCCACTATAAAGGGGCCATCATTACTCGGATCGGCCGCGCCGTATCCGGTATAGTAGATAGAAGAAGGATAGATTTGATTTTCATCTTTTGTATATTCGTAACGGATATAATTGTCATTCGTATCGCGAACTTCTTCGATCATCCACTTATAAATATGAGTGCTGTCATTAGGATCAACTTGACGTGCATCGGTTGTGCTTCCAAAAATAAACTGCGTCCCATCTTGGGTCGTAACCGTCCAACTTTCATCTGTTTCGTACGTGTAATCATAAAAGGTATCCTCAATCTTTTTTCCATATGTGCCATGAGTATTGTCCACCAATGAAAGCGCAACCAATTCTCCCGATTCGCCAAACAGATTGAGCTGAAACTCATTCGTGTCATCGTAATAATGGTTGACCCCTAAGCGATCATTGCGAGTGATAGAGGCCTCCATAAGATTCCAGCCATAACCGGCGATCGAAGTATTGTTCGTATTTCCACTATTATAGGAGAGAGAAAGAGGAGGCGTGAGATTTTTACGTCCCGTCGGTAGATTAAAGGGATATGCATAGGTGGCTGCCCCTGAGCCAATATCGACTTCAAATTGAGCATTGGAAGATTGTCCCTGCATAGAGCCTGAAATCCCTCGCACATTCTGAAGAGGGTCGACTTTAATGTCGGCATTTGGAATAAAGTTACCGTTGTATTCGGCAAAAGCTTGGATAGGCAAAACGCCGACCAAGAGGGCGGCAATGATGAACGAACAAAAGATTCGCTTCATGGGAGTTGGGTTAGGTGCCAAAACTGTAACATCAGGACTTTCAAAAGTGCAAGGAACATGACTCGACGCCCCATTATGACCATTTCATAACCTGGGAGTGTGTTGTTGAGCGTTGAACAACACAAGCCTACCCAAATCCCCATTTTTGTGGTATAATAACAGGAAATGAATACGCCTAAACTCAAACAAAAACTCAGTCGAATCCTGATCATCGCGTTCGGAGTCACGCTCCTGTGCTCCACGCTCGCGGTGTGGAATCCGCTGGAAAAGTGGCAGTTCAAGCTCTCCAACAGGTTGTACGATCGCAATGAGCCCAGCGATGAGATCGTGATCGTGGGCATCGACGAGGGCAGTTTGAGCGAAGAAGCTGGGATCGGGAAGTGGAAAACGTGGACACGTGAGGTGTACGCCACCGTCATTGAAGAACTCGAGGACGCCGGGGCCAAAGTGATCGCTCTCGATCTGTACTTTACGGAGAAATCAACCGGCATTTCAGAAAATCGGCTGTTGGAAATTTTGGACACGGACCCCACCCTGAACGAGTACGTGGAGGAGACCGTCGTCTATTTGGAAGACGATCACCCGGATGACCTGCGATTGGCCGACGTGTTTGACGCACACGACAACATAATCGTCGCAGAGAACTTTATATTGAGTGGGGAGAAGGGAGAAGTGGAAGGCATTCCGGTGTTGGATGTGTTTGAAGGGAAGGTGGATCGCGCCTCGGTGGTGTACTATCCCGATTCGGACGATTTAGCCCGACGGGTGCCGCTGCACATTTGGGATGCGGCTGCCCAGGAGGAACTCTCTGCGTTCAGTTTGAGCGCGGTGGAGAAGTATCGTGGAGAAACTTTGAGCGGATTGCCAGAAGGGGAGTTGATGATCGATTACGCTGCCCCGCCATACTCATTTGAAATCCTTTCGTTCGCCAACGTTCACAACGGATACGTGAACGAGGAAGACGTGAAAGACAAGATCGTGCTGATGGGCGTGGTCACCGAACGCATTCAGGATCACGCGCTCACCCCGACCTCACCCGACACGCCCATGCCGGGGGTGGAGATGCACGCCAACGCCATTCAGACAATCCTCGAAGGGGATTTCTTGCATGAACAGTCGATCGTGTCGCAAATAGTGACGATCGCGATGCTGACCTTGCTGTTGACGGTGGTGGTGATGGCGGTGGGAATTATTCCGGGGGTTGGAGTGGCCGCGGGCGCCGTGGCGGCTTATCAACTCATCGCGGAACCCTTGTTCGACCGTGGCGTGGTCATCAATCTGGTGTATCCAACGCTTGCATTGCTAGGCGCATACCTCGTTACCACTTTGTACAAGTACGTTACGGAAGCCCGTGAGAAGCGTCAGCTCAAAGGGGCCTTTTCGAAATATGTGAATAAAGATTTGGCCGGTAAAATTTTGGAAAATCCTGAAATGTTGAAACTTGGTGGGGAAAGTCGAACCGTCACCGTATTTTTCTCAGACATTGCGAATTTTACCAATTTTTCGGAGAAATCTTCGCCAGAAGCTCTTGTAGCGCAATTGAACGAGTACTTTGAGGTGATGGCCGGAATCATTCTTAAAAACGGCGGAAATCTAAACAAATTTGAAGGCGATGCCATAATGGCATTCTGGGGCGCGCCGCTCGACGAGCCCAATCACGCGACCCTCGCGGCCCAAAGCGCCCTCGAGTGCCGAGCGGCTCTCACCCAGCTCCACGAAAAGTGGGAGAAGGAAGGGAAGCCATTGCTAGACTTCCGTGTTGGCCTCTCGACCGGCGAAGTCATCGCCGGAAACGTCGGTTCATCCGACCGGTTCGACTACACGATCATGGGCGACATCGTTAACCTTGGATCCCGTCTCGAAGGCGCCAACAAGATCTACGGCAGCCACATCATGATCGCCGACGCCACCGCCACAACCCTCGGCGACAAATACGAACTTCGCCGTCTCGACCGACTCCGCGTCAAAGGAAAAGATGAACCGGTCGATGTGTACGAACTCCTCGCCGCCAAGGGGCAACTCAACGAAACTCACACCAAAATCGTGCAAGACTTCCACCAAGCCATCGAATACTACCGCAACCTCAAATTCGCCGACGCCGAAACACGTTTCCAGGAAATTGCTAAACTAGCACCGAGCGACGGCCCAACAAAAACATACCTCGCCCGCTGCGCCCAGTTCAAGCAAACCCCACCCACCGAAGGCTGGGACGGCACATGGACCCTCGAACATAAATAGG
>CAZEDN010000139.1:0-3478 GCA_964510905.1 uncultured Candidatus Peribacteria bacterium | reverse complement strand
CCAGTTTCGCTCGATGTGGCAAAGTGAAGTTGAAGGGGTAGGACATGCGGTTTTTTGTTTATTTAAAGGGAAATAAACCGGTGTAATATTAAATGATAAAACATTCACAGATAAAAGTCAAGAGATAGAGGGTTCCTTTTCCCTAAAAACGCCTATAATAAGGCCGATTTAGCCTAAAAATCATGGAAAACACCTCTATTCTCCCCATCCTCAAAAAAATCCCGCTTTTCGAAGAGTTAACAGAAGAAGATCACGCCGAGCTCATCAAGCACATCACCATGCAGTACTTTCCTTCAGATCACCTCCTTTTTGAGGACGGTGGGCTGGGAGACAAGCTGTACATCATCAAATCCGGAATGGTGAAGATTTTTCACCCCGCTAACCCGGACAATGCGGTGGCCATGTTGGGCCCACACGAGTTTTTTGGGGAAATGGCCCTATTCGAGGATCGCCCTCGAAGCGCCTCGGCGGTAACCACCGAAGAATCCGAAATCTTCCTTCTAGAAAAGGCCGACTTTTACGAGTTGGTCCTCAAAAACCAGAGCATTGCAAGCAAGCTGAGTGAAGAGTTCTTAAGTCGTGTTAAGCAGAATCAGGGAGATCAGTAGATCCCTCTGAAGATTCCTGTTGAGGGGCCACCCAGCGGGGACCCACATCTTCGGTTTCGCGTGCGCTGACCTCTCCTTTTTCGGTGAGCTCGAGAAAGGTGAACGTCCACACCGAACTGGAGAAAACCTCTAAAATTGCTCCCAAATAAGCTGCAAAATAGAGTGCAATCACACCGAGAATAATCCCCACCACAAACCCGACCTTGGCCAGCGCCACCGCCGCCAAAAGGGCGGTCGACACAATAATGAGCGAAGGGATCAGGAGCACCAGGATGATATTCAAGAAAATTCGGAGTGTGATCAACAGCATCAAAACAAACATCAAGAGCGTGTGTTGCCAGTGACGAATCACCAGTTTAACGCTCGACCCCATGGCCTTCATCAACCTTTTACCATCAATGATGATGAAGTACTCAGAATAGGTGAGTAAGAGCAAAAGGAGAAGCCCCAAGAGAAAAACAATGGTGAAAGGGATCAATAAAATCTCAAACGCGCCAGCTCCCAGATTACGCAGCACAAAGGCCGCCTCCGTAATGATACTCATTAAACTGAACGTTCTTAATAGGAGTCGATACTCAAACAACGGAAGAAAGTGGAGGAATCCATACGATACCCCATCCACCGGCTTTACCTTTTGACCATTGCGCATGCGCGCGATCAATTGAACCAGGGAGGCTTTACAGAAGATGGGCAGCGTCAAATAGAGAAGAATCACGATTGCCGTGACCACAATCCCGATCACCGCCCAAGAAGGGAAATGATCAAAAAAAGTCCCTACGAAATGAAAAATATCGCGCATGAATGAATCTCCACTGTATTCCCGAAAAATAGGGGACTTCCAGAAGGCCATGAACTGATATCCCAGATAAAAAATCCCTATCACAATCCCGATCAGCTCAGGGATGAAGGCGTACCACCACATGAGTGGCTTGTTCTGCTGCGTCAGATGCCAGGCATCTCGAATGACGGCTTTGGTGTTCATGTCTTGGATTATATCTCACTTTCTGCTATGTTTCTACAGAAGAATCTCCCTGGCCCTCCCTTGCCATGAACACCTCCAATACCACCAAATTCGGGAAGATTACGTGGACAGATATCACGAATCCAAACGAGAAGGACATTGGTAAACTTAAAAGAAAATATAACTTCCATGAGCTGGATCTGGAGGACTGCCTTTCGGAAAATCAGCGCTCCAAGATCGACGAATACGACGACTACTTGTTCATCGTGTTGCACTTCCCATACTACGATAAACGACGCAAACGAATTGTCATCGAGGAGGTGGACTGTTTCATTGGGCAGGACTACATCATCACATTGCACGATGGACGGCTCAAAACCATGGAGCGTCTCCTCAATAAGTGTAAAAAGGACAAAAGCCTGAAAAAGGAGTACATGGGGCAGGGGACCGGTTATTTCTTGTATGTAATGATTCGAGAACTGTTCGACGACTGTTTCCCGATGTTGGACGACATGGACCGTTCATTGACCGCCCTGGAGCGCGACCTTTTTGAAACCGATACCGAAAAGGATATGGTGCGCGATATCTTATGGCTTAAAAAAGATGTGATCAACTTTCGCAGGATCATCTCTCCACAGCGTGCCGTGATCGCTCAATTAGAGCACAAAAACAAGAAATTCCTTCCTGAAGATTTGGAAGTGTACTTCGACGATGTGGTGGATAAAATCGAGAAAATTTGGAGCAACCTGGAGAATTTGAAAGAACTAACAGAAACCATGCAAGACACGAATGAGGTATTGATTTCACACCAAACCAACCGAGTCATTAAGATCCTGACGGTATTCTCGGTGATCCTCCTGCCTCTGACCTTGATCACCGGGTTTTATGGGATGAATGTAGAGTTGCCCTATGCGGGATATGTAAATGTGGATCTGTGGATTATAGGGGCAATGTTGGGAATTGTTCTATTGATGCTGGTCCTCTTCAAACTGAAAAGATGGCTTTAGACGTGAATTGCGGGATTCGATTGATGGCGATACCTCTTATTTTGGGAATTGAATATTTCTCCTCTCAACTGGAAGGAACCTTGTCGGATGCATGATCCAACAAGGACCCTTCTCGCTCTCGCGGGACGTTTCGTTAAAGAAATACCCAATTCCCAACAAAGGTAACGCTAAAATCGAATCTCGCATTCAACGGTCGATAAGAAAAAATTTGATTCTATAGCATTGGCAAGTGATGATTGGATTTGTGCTTCGAATTCCGCAATTCACGTCTTTAAGGGTTGCAAAAAACACGGTTTTTAAGTAAAATTTGATCCGATATAATTTAATTCTTAAAGTAA
Source organism: uncultured Candidatus Peribacteria bacterium (assembly GCA_964510905.1). Classification (GTDB taxonomy): domain Bacteria; phylum Patescibacteriota; class Gracilibacteria; order UBA1369; family UBA12473; genus CAZEDN01. The sequence continues at coordinate 564 of CAZEDN010000139.1, read as the reverse complement.
CGTCTAATTATGAAACGGGCACGAAAAAAGAAAGTCATAAAAAAACACTCGACCCACGACAAAGACACCGGGTCCCCACAGGTTCAAATCGCGATCCTGACCGAGAAGATCAAACAACTCACCGATCACCTTAAGACGCACAAAAAGGACAACAGTTCTCGTCGAGGATTACTCGGAATGGTGGGGCAACGACGTAAATTGCTCAGCTATTTACGGAGTCGTGATCCAGAAGGCTACGAAAAACTCGTTTCTAAGTTGAAAATTCGCACCAGTACAAAATCAACCAAAAAGGCGGCTTAGGTCGCTTTTTTTGATGAGATACTTATTACTCGCCCTTTACCACAAGATTTTGGAGGCAGGTACAGCTATCTTCCCAGGAAGATGCTTGAAACTTGTTTCTAAGGTTACAGGTTAAGGGGCACAACCCTTTAACCCTATTTTCATGTCTAACGTACAGAATGTAGAATGCGACCTCGCCGGTCGCAAACTGGTCATTGAGACCGGAGTATTGGCCAATCAGGCCCACGGATCGGTAACGGTCCGATTAGGCGACAGCATGGTTTT
>CAZEDN010000138.1:0-3501 GCA_964510905.1 uncultured Candidatus Peribacteria bacterium | reverse complement strand
AAAAAGGATTCGACCTCAATGAACTTTTGGGTGGACTTCTTCAAAAACGTGAGGAAGAGATTGCGCGCGAAAAAGAAAAGGTGGGAGAAAAAGTTGGAGCGACCGATTCGCGTTATGTCCCAGTGATAGTGGGGCGAGTGATTAAGAAAGAGCATGGAACGAAATGTTCGATCGGGGGCTGCTTTCGGGAGGCGGAGGTGATCCATCACACGCAGCGGTTTGGACTGAGTCGACGGCATGACCCGCGCTATATGGCACCCCTCTGCAAAGAACACCATGCTATCGCGCATAGCATCGATCAAAAAGTGTGTCAGGAGCGGCGACTTTGATCGGCGTGTGGCTTAAGAGATTTCTCTCATTCGTTCGGCGCCATTTATTTTGACCAAGTAGTCAGCGACCGTTTTAGGGACAAGTTCTTCCCAGTCACCGCCGGTAGCCATTTTTTTGCGGACTTCTACGCCGCGCGCTTTTTCAATGAATTCCACATCGATCACTTCATACTTCCCGTGGTCTTGGAATAGGGTTCTAACGATTGTGGAACCGGTGTAAACCCGTTCGAACGGTGGAACCAATCGACTCACGTGGTCGACCCACAAGGAATAGTTGTTGATGTTGCGTACAGGAATGATGGTGTATTTGTCGCGTGGGATGTCAGCGTCGTCGAGTGTGGCGGTGATCATTTTCCATCGTTCACTTGCAGTGAATGGATTGTCGGGCAGATAGCTGTCTTCAGCACTTCCGATGCCGATCACCAGGAAGTCATTATCTTGTAGCGCTTTCTCGATCACACTCAAGTGCCCTAAATGAAACGGCTGGAAGCGACCGATGAAAAGGGAGGTTTTCATGGAAGGGGGTTAGGCGGAGAGCACCGGCGGCATTTCTCGTTTGTGTGCGTTGTCCTTGATGAGATTTTTTACGCGCTTGACGAGGGCGGCCGGGAAGCCCGCTTTGATGATGCTGGGCTCGCGTTTTCCATCTTCGATCATTTTTAGGATCGAATCAAGAACTTTGTAGTTGGCGCCAAGCTCCCCTTCGTCGGTTTGTCCTTCCTCCAGTTCGGCGGTGGGCATTTTTTGAATGATTTCTTCGGGAATATGGAGATGGGCAGCCAGTTCGTATACGGTGGTTTTGTAGAGATTTCCGAGCACCTCAACGTCAGCGGCTAGGTCTCCATATTTAGTGCCGTAGCCGAGTAAAAGCTCGCTTTTATTGGAGGTTCCCAAGACTAAGGCCTTGTTGGTGTTGGCGTAGCTGTACAAGAGGCCAGCACGAACGCGGGCTTTGGTATTCATTTTGGCCATGCGATTGGGTTTCCACGGTGCGATATTGAAGTCGACCGATACGGCGTTGATTGGCTGATAGTATGTTTTGACTTTGAAAAAGTTGGCCAATTGCTTGGCGTGCTCGATATTTTCGTCTTTTGTGACTCCGAGCTCAGGAAGGATGAGAGCTGTGACGTTTCGTGAACCGAGTGCATCGACGGCTATTTTGAATGTGACAGCAGAGTCGACTCCTCCACTCAGTCCAACGACCGCTTTGTGAAATCCAGCCTTTTTGCAGTAGCTTTGGAGGCCTTTGACCAGTTTTTTGTAAACCTTGTCCATGGGAACGCGGTTAAGTGATTTGTCTCCGGAGCGCCCGGTCCATCTCCCGTTTCTTGATCGTTTCTCGTTTGTCGTATTTTTTCTTGCCGCGACAGATTCCGATGCAGACTTTTACGCGGTTGTTTTTGAGAAATATCTTGAGCGGAACGATGGTTATTCCTGGCGTTTCGGATTGGGGAGTGATTTTATCGATTTCCCGTCGATTAAGCAAGAGTTTTCGCTTTCTTTTGCGGTTTTCGTCGGTTTGGTTGTTGGGTTGATAGGGATCGATTTGAACGTTTTCGAGCCAAGCTTCCCCATCTCTTATCGAAACATAGCCACTTTTCAGGTTCACTTTTTTCTGGCGAACTGCCTTGGCTTCGTATCCGTGCAGGGCGATCCCTGCGTCGTATTTAGCGAGGATTTCGTAATCGAAATAAGCCTTTTTGTTCCGAATGAGTTCCATGTTGCTTGATTAGGGCGCCATGATCATAGCATGTTTTATGATTTCTGAGGCGGCTTTTGGCTTGGCGATGGCTTGTGCGTTGTTGGCCATTTTGGCCAGGCGGGATGAGGTCTTGAGCAGTTTTTTGAATTGTTTGATGAGATCTTCGGTGTTTTTGACGTGGACGGCCGCTTTTTGGGCAACGGCGTAACGGGCGTTGGCCTCTTCTTGGCCAGGGATGGGGTCGATGAGGAGCATGGGGGTGTGGCTGACCAGTCCTTCGCTGACACTCATGCCCCCCGGTTTAGTGACGAAGAGGTCGCTGGATTTCATGAGTTTGTCCATGAAGTCGACATATTCGTAAATTTTTTTGAATCGTTTATCGTGTTTGGTGATCATTTTGAGGCGAAGTTGAAGTTTTTTGTTGTGACCGCACACGATAATGGCGTGGAAATTTTCTTCAATGGAGCGCATTTTTTTGACGACTTGGGCAAGCGACGTGACACCGAAACTTCCGGCAGAAATGAGGATGGTGGGAATCTTGAGAGCAGCCTTGGAGGGTTTTTGATCTGAGAATGAAGGTAAAACAGGGATGCCACTGGCGGTTACTTTTTTTGCGGGGACGCCAAAGGATTGAAGATCGTGTTTCATGTCTTCGGTGGCCACAAAATAATGGTCGACTCCATCGGTGAGCCATAATGGGTGGAATTCGTAATCGGTGAGAATGGTCTCGAGCTTAAAGGTGGCATTTGTTTTCTTTTTGAAATTGGCGAGAACGGCTGAAGGGATGAAGTGTGTGGCTAAAATGACGTCAGGGTTGAACGCTTTGAGTGTTTTGAAAAGTTTGGCGAAATAAATACGATCCCAAAAGAGTCGTGGCTTGGTGAACCATTGGGCGAATTTGTAATTTTTGTAGCCGTGAGCGTAAATGACGGGAATGGTTTTGACCACATCGAGGTACCCTTTCCCGTAAATGCGCTTGATGGGGAAGTGGGTGTATTCGAGGAGATCTATGTTTTTGACGGTATGTTTGGCTCTTTTTGCGGCAACTTCTAAAGCTTCGGCCGCCTTGACATGGCCGGCTCCTGCATTGGTGGAAACGATGAGTATTTTGGTCATTCAGAGAGACGTTTTGTGAGCTCGTTTTCCTCGAGCCAGATCATGATGGGGGTGATGATCAACAGTGTGACGAAAACGATGATGGTGTACAACGCTCCACTGATGAGTACGGCACCCAATGATGCGATGAGGTATCCGTTGTATGCGGGATGAGGAATGAATCGGAATGCACCTTTTTTAATGCGTTTTTGTATGACCGATTCGGGGCGAAAAACTGCCCACAAAAAGAATCGTTTGGGAGTGAGCGAATAGATACTCCAAAGAACCATGAGGAATCCTAGAATGACTAAGAATTGGCCGATATTTGTGGTGATTTCCGTGGGGGTAAAAAGGTCACTCGAAATGGGAGCAATG
>CAZEDN010000137.1:0-3551 GCA_964510905.1 uncultured Candidatus Peribacteria bacterium | reverse complement strand
GGAAAAATTTCCGAAGTAAAGACCCTGAAACCGGAAATCAGCGATTCGATCAACAATCTAGCGATCGGTCACTCCCGTTGGGCCACTCACGGCGGCGTCACTCAAAAGAATGCCCACCCTCACCTCAGTCAAAACGGTAGAATCGCCATCGTCCACAACGGAATCATCGAAAATTACGTCGAACTCCGAGAAGAGCTCAAAAAAGAAGGGTTCGAATTCGTATCCGAAACCGAAACCGAAACCATCGCACACCTCATCGAACACTACAACGGCAATGATTTAGAGAAAGCGGTCAAAAAAGCAGTCAAAAAACTGGAAGGACGATACGCCATTTTGGCCATCGATAAAGAAGAAAATAAGATGATCGCAGCCCGCAAAGGATCACCACTAATCGTGGGAATCGGCCCAATGGACAACGAATATTTCTTGGGATCGGACGTTCCCGCCTTCTTTAAATACACCAATCGTGTGATGTACCTCGATGACAATCAATTGGTTGTCGCGGAGGGCAAGGGCGTACGCTTTTACGACACCGAAACAGGCGACTCCATCGAAAAACGTGTCGTTGAACTCGAACTGGACATCGAAAGCGCCGAAAAAGGCAACTATCCCCACTTCATGCTCAAAGAGATCATGGAACAAAAGGAAACGATCAATCGTGCCATCAACCAGGATTCTGAACTGATCGAAGCGGTGGCCAACGCCATCAACGAAGCTCGCGGCACGTTCCTCATCGGGTGCGGGACCGCCGGGAAAGTGGCACTCACCGGATCGTATCTCTTTTCACGCATTGCTCAAAAACATGTGAACCAAACGTTTGGCTCCGAATTTGGCAGCTACAAAGACTTTCTCACCGACAAAACCTTGATGATCTCGATCTCCCAAAGTGGAGAAACCGCCGACTCGCTCGAAGCCATCGAAGTGGCCAAAGAGAAGGGGGTTAAAATCGCCAGCATTGTGAATGTGGAAAGCTCAACCATGGCTCGATTCTCCGATCTGGTCATTCCGATCAAAGCCGGACCCGAAAAAGCGGTCGCCTCCACCAAAGCAACCACCTCTCAAATCGCGATTCTCACGCTCCTTGCGTACGCAACCATTGGAAAACTCAGCGAAGGACAGCAACTACTCGCCGCCACTGCTGGGAAGATCAACGATATGTTGAACCCACGCTACGAAGACCACATCAAAGCGCTCGCCGACCAAATCAAAGACGTGGAGAGCATGTACATCATCGGGAAGGGACTCAACTATCCTATGGCCTTGGAAGCGGCCATCAAGCTCCAGGAAGTTTCATACATCCACGCCGAGGGGTTTGCCGGCGGAGAACTCAAACATGGCCCCATCGCCCTCATTTCCGAGGGAGTGCCCTGCATTGCCATCGTGGCCAACGACGAAACCCGTGCCGACATCCTCGGCAACGCCATGGAAGTGAAAGCACGCGGCGGATACATCATAGGAGTTTCTCCTGAAAACTCAGAAATTTTCGACTATTGGATCAAAGTTCCAGACGCTGGAGACGCCTCCCCCATCGTGAACATCATTCCGATTCAAATTTTAGCGTACCATCTCGCCGTAGAACGCCAAAACGATCCCGACATGCCCCGCAACCTAGCCAAGAGCGTAACCGTAAAATAAGGCTCGATCTCCCAATCACCCCTTCAAATAAAGGCGATTTTCTGGTATAATAAATCTACTGAAGCCTCCCTCATGAAAAAAAAGAATACAAAAATTGTCTGTACACTAGGACCATCCTCTGATGAGCGGTCCACTCTAGAAAAAATGATCGAAGCCGGAATGAATGTGACCCGGCTCAACTTTTCGCATGGAACGTACGATCACATGAAAAAGATCATTCGCAATGTGCGAGCGGCCAGCAAAAATGCAAGCAAAACAGTAGCACTGCTTCAAGATCTTCAAGGACCTAAAATTCGCGTGGGAAAACTCCCTGACAAAGGGGTCCTCATCAAACGAGGCCAAAAAATCACTCTCTCCACCGACGGCAAACCATTCCGCGAAAAACCACTGACCATTCCGGTGCAATATCGCAATCTTCACAAAGACATCAAAAAAGGCGATCGACTCCTGTTGGATGACGGATATTTAGGAATAGAAGTGACTGGGAAAAACGGGCGACACATTCAATGCAAAGTCAGAACCGGCGGACTCCTAAAAAGCAACAAGGGGATAAACTCCCCCACCGCCTCCATCAGTGCAAAAACCATCACGGCGAAAGACCGAAAAGACTTGGATTTCGGCCTCAAACAGGGCATCGATTATGTGGCGCTCTCATTCGTGAAATCGGCCGACGACATCCGTGAATTACGTCGATTATTGAAACAAAAAGGACATCCTAAAGTGCAAATCATAGCTAAGATCGAGCGACACGAAGCCATACAAGATCTAGAAGCAATCGTTCAAGAAACGGATGCAATCATGGTGGCTCGCGGAGACCTTGGACTCGAAATCCCTGCCGAAAAAGTACCGATCGTACAGAAGGAAATGGTGCGCCTGGGACTGATTTACGGAAAACCGGTCATCATCGCCACGCAAATCTTAGAATCCATGATAGTCAACCCACGCGCAACCCGCGCGGAAATCAGCGACGCGGCCACCGCAATCTTCGACCACGCTGACGCGTTCATGCTCTCCGGGGAAACTTCGGTGGGCAAATATCCCGTCCGCGCGGTCAGAACCCTCGCAAAAGTAGCTTACGTCACCGAAAAAGAGCTCCGCAAAAACGAACACCTCCTCCAAAACCACCTCCTCACCGAAGACATGCCCATCACCGATGCAACCTGTTACAACGCCGCACTGCTCGCCCACGACATTCGCGCCAAAGCCATCGTGATCATCACCAAATCCGGCTACACCGCTCGCCAAATCATGAAACACCGCCCAAAAACCCCGGTCATCGCCATCACCTATTCCGACCCAGTAAAACGCCAACTTCAACTGGTCTGGGGCATGAACAAAGTCTTCGTCTCCAACAAACAAATAGAATCCGAGGAAATCGCCAAAAAACTGGTTCCAAAAACCCTCCATCACCTCCATCTCGCCAAACCCGGCCAAGAAGTGGTCGTGGTGAATGCAGGACGAAAAAATAATTTCATACGCACAATTGTGGTATAATTAGATCTTATGAGCGAAAAACCACATCTAAAAGCAGTCCCCTCCACACCTCAAGTGCCTGAAAGCACTGAAGTCAACGAAGCTATAACCGACGTCACAAAAGGAATCCGCGGACGACTCGGGCAATTTTGGCAATGGTTTAAGGGAGACGGACAGTGGGGATGGGATAAGAATAGAACGGAGAAATCCGGCGGCTGGTGGAGCAGTAAAAGCAAAGACGAAAAACCACAATCGAGTGGCGGTTGGTGGAGTGGAGAGAAGAAGGCGGCCTAGATATGCTATAATTCGCACATGCGAATTTTAGGTATAGATCCCGGCATTGCAACCACCGGTTTTGCTATTGTTGAATCGAGTGGCCCGAACTGCAAACCGCTCGATTATGGATTCATTTCCACCGAAAAGCACCTCGGAAACGCCGATCG
>CAZEDN010000136.1:0-3562 GCA_964510905.1 uncultured Candidatus Peribacteria bacterium | reverse complement strand
CAACAACCGCCGAACTCTTTCTCCAGGGTACCACTTTAGCCACTGTACCTTACGTTTGACATGGAGTTATTTTTGAACCTGGAATTATTGTAAAAAAAATTGGGTAATGTACAGTAAGAAAAGTGGCACTTCGAACTCTTCAATAAACTCCTAACCCCTCCCATTAAAATGAATGACGACCTCCACGACCTCATCATCATTGGAAGCGGCATGAGCGGCATGGCCGCCGCAATTTATGCCGGACGATTTGGCATGAAAACCCTCATCTTGGGTGAACTCCCCGGCGGGACGATCACCCTCACCCACTTGGTTGAAAATTATCCTGGATACAAACGACTGAGCGGACTCGAATTGGCCGAACACGTTCAAGACCACGTGAAAGACATCGGCGTCGAAAACAAGATGGCCAAGGTCACCGAAATCACTCGCGAGGGAGGCGATGAAGAAAATGGACCCTTCACACTCACCACAGCAACCGGCGACACGTTCCGCACCAAAACGGTTCTACTCGCCACCGGCACCGAACACCGAAAACTGGGCGTCCCCGGGGAAGAAGAGCTCGCCAACAAAGGCGTATCGTACTGCGCCACCTGCGACGGACCCATGTTCAAAGACAAAGTCATGGCCATCGTGGGCGGCAGCGACTCGGCGGTGAAAGAGTCCCTCCTGCTCGGCGAATATGGCACAAAAGTGTACATCGTATACCGAGGTGAAGAAGTCCGTGCCGAACCCATCAACAAAAAGCGCATGGAGGAGGCCGGCAATATCGAAGTCATCAACAACACGAACATCACCGAAATCATAGGAACCGATCGAGTTGAAAAAGTAAAACTGGATACGGGCGGTGAATTGGAATGCCAGGCGGTCTTCATCGAAATCGGGCGCACCGCCCGTACCGACTTGGCCAAGCCCCTCGGCGTCAATTTGAACGAAAAAGGTGAAGTGATCATCAACAAAGCCTCGGAGACCAATGTGCCCGGATTCTTTTCGGCCGGCGACTGCACGGACACCGATTGGAAGCAGGCGATCATCGGCGTGGCCGAGGGTTGCATGGGCGCCTATTCGGCCTACCAGTACGTGTCAAAAATGGATAACAGTGAATAACACGCCACCAAATAAATCCCCCGTCAACAGAAGTGACGTGCGTTTTGCTTGTGTCAAAGCTATTATGACGTCCTTTTGAACGACCACCTCATCAAATAACCTTATATGAGCGTTTATCACCCCACCAAATTACCGTTCGAAATCACACTCCTCGACGAGGTTGGAGCGCTCATGCGTGGTGCTAAAAAGGTGATCATCATCTGCCACAAGGGCCCGGACGGCGACGCCATCGGTTCCAGCCTGGCCATCAAACACGCGCTCAAACAATGGGACATCGAAGCGGTCTCCGCATGCATCGATCCCCCACCGGAATACGCCCTCATTCTCCCCGGAAGCTACGAGTTCGTAAACGATTTCGACCTCACCCAATTCGATCTCGCCATCGCTGTGGATTGCGGCGACAAATGCCTCATGAAATTTGACGAAACCAAACCCGAGCTGTTGGACGGCAAAATCCCACTCATCAACATCGACCATCACCCCTCCAACGACAACTTCGGAACCCACAACCTGGTCCACGACACCGCTGCTGCTGCATCATTCACCATTTACCACCTTCTCAAATACTTAAATTTTCAAATCACGCACGACATCGCCAACTGCCTCATGATGGGCCTCTATTACGACACCGGTAGCTTCATGCACTCCAACACCACGCGTGACGTACTCGAAGTGGCTAGCGACCTCATGAACTGCGGCGCACGCATCCAATCCATGGTCAAAACCATGTTCCGCACCACACCAGTCAGCCGACTCAAGCTGTGGGGACGCGTCATGGATCGCGCTCGACTCACCCCGAAAAAAGCGGTGATTTCCGCCGTAACCGAACAAGATTTCGTCGAATGCGACGCCCACCCCAACGACACCGGCGGCGTCATCGACTACCTCAACGCGGTGCCCGAAGCCAAATTTTCCATCCTGCTCAGCGAAAATCAACGCGGCACGATTAAAGGGTCGCTCCGCACCCAACACGACGACGTAGACCTCTCCAAAATCGCCAGCCTATTCGGAGGCGGCGGACACAAAAAAGCAGCAGGATTCACCGTTCCTGGACGACTTGAACCTGAAATCCACTGGAAAATCCGCGCCGAGTGAGTTATCGTAAGTCCATGAAAATATCCCTCCCCACTAAAATCACCAAGAACGATCTGCTGGTCATTCCTTTTTATGAAGGGAAAAACCCAAAACCCACGCACGACTCCGCGATCGAAAACCAACACCATCCCGACTTCAAAGGAAAACTGGGCGAAAACGTAATGATCTACCAAAAAGACAAAATCACACCACGTCTTTTGCTCGTGGGACTGGGGAAGCAAAACGAAGAGTCCACCGAAACGTGGCGCCGCGCCGGAAGTAGCGTTAACAAGTTCCTCAAAAAATCGATTCAAACCATCACCATTCTCCCACCCAAGGAGGATGAAGACCAAATCACCGCTTTTGTGGAAGGATTTCTCCTCGCTCATTACCAATACGAGACGTTCTTGACCGACGCAGACCGAAAACTAACGCCAATTCAAAATCTCAACGTGATCATCCAGAATAAAAATGTAAAAACAGACCTCCTCCCCTTACTCGAAGAGGCCAAAGTGGTGACCGAGGCGGTTCACGCCGTACGCGACATGGTCAACGCACCGAGCAACGCGATGAGTCCAGCCCTCCTTGCCCAAACCGCACGAAAAATCGCTGGGAAGTCGCGCCAAATGAAATGCACCGTTCTCAACGAAAAACAGGTTAGCAAGATGAAAATGGGCGCGCTCATTGGCGTAGGAAAGGGCGCCAAAGAAAAACCACGCCTCATCGTCCTCGAATACAAGTACAAGCCCAAAAACAAGAAACCCCTCGCCCTCATCGGAAAAGGCGTCTGCTTTGACGCGGGCGGGATCAATCTCAAGGCGAGCATGCTCGACGAGATGAAATTCGACATGGCCGGCGCCGCCACCATTCTGGGCGTGTTCCAGATTTTGAGCCAGCTACGACTCCCCTTGCACGTGGTTGCCGTCCTCCCTGCCGTCGAAAACATGCTCGGCGCCAGCGCGTACAAACCCGGCGACGTGCTCAAGTCGTACGACGGCACCACCATCGAGGTCAAGAACACCGATGCCGAAGGGCGCCTCATTCTCGCCGACGCCATCGCCTACGCGATCAAAAAGCACAAACCGGAAGCTATTGTCGATGTTGCCACTCTCACCGGCGCCGCAATCCATGCCCTCGGCTACGAAATCAGCGCCTTGATCACGAACAACTCTCCCCTCGCCAAAAAGATCAAATCGGCCGCCAAAAATGTGGATGAAAAGGTCTGGGAGCTCCCGCTCGACTCGGACTATAAGAAGGACATAAAATCGGATATCGCCGACATTTCAAATCTATCCACCAAAACCGGTGCCGGAACCATCATGGGAGGCGCCTTTCTTGAACACTTCGTCAAAGACACCCCGTGGGTCCACCTCGATATGGGCGG
>CAZEDN010000135.1:0-3570 GCA_964510905.1 uncultured Candidatus Peribacteria bacterium | reverse complement strand
GCGGCTCTAGATTAAAAATCGGCACGGCTATACCCGAAGCCTGAAATGGCTTCTCTCTTGGAGAAGCCCATGTTTTCTCGTCCTCCCCAGCACGCGCCAATCGTGATTGTTCATTGATCTTTCCAATGAGCGATTCGTATCGATCGGCTTGCGCGGGATCCCTATTGTTCAAAAACTCCACCAACAATCTCAATTCTGCCGAAGACAAATGCCATCGCCGACCCAAGTCATTGATATCCTCCAACAAAACACGATAAGGGTCTGCCAACCGCTCCTCGCTCAAACAATTTGAAGCTATCAAATGTTCCGTCAACTTCGGATCCCAACTCATCAATCGATCACGAGCCGGACGAATGTCCACGCGCTCCAAATCCAGAAGATGATGAATGAAATCGTGCCAATGATCAAACGGCAAATCTTTACGCTCATCATCCATATACTCAGAGATCATCGGGTGGGATGGAACCGGTTCTTCGGGAGGAGGCTCAGGACCAGCATCATGAGACAGTACCGACAACAAGTCAGCGCGCTGTTGGAGTTTTTCAGGAGTAAAAAGCCCCTGATCCAACGCCAAAAACCCAGGGAACGGAGCTGCTCCACGTAAAATAGAAAGATAACGTTCGTGCGTTGATGAAAAAGCATCCACCATTCGTGAAGTGTCGGCCAAAGCAGATGGAAGAAATCCATCGGCAGAAACATCCGGTTCATCCAATGCGTACTCCAGGGAGCCATCATACGCCGGGAGATTGGCTTGTCGCTGACCATCGTAAAAAGCCATGGCAGACGCCGAATAATGTGATTCCATCAATGTTCGCAACTCTTCGACCACTCGATCCGCAGATCCAATCACCGTAAATGTTGAAGTTTCTCCATATTGAGCGTACAAAAGTTCACACAATCGCTCGATTTCACTAGGCGGTGCCCCAGAAAAGAACAACTCCAACGCTCTAGGGTTTTGCGTTAATGCATACAAAAATCCAAGCTTAGCCCCCGCCAATCCATCCATTTCGCAATCTTTTGACCCTTGAGGAGCAGGATTTTGAAAAGGAACTACCTGATAGCACGCTTCTCCGGGGTCACTCGCCCGCTCATCCTGAAAATATTGCTCCATCCCTCCCACCAATCCCCCACACAACGGCTGCATTCGATACGGCACCAATCGCATGATTTCTTCTGTAAGATGCCCCGAAAAATGTTCTGGCGAAAGTATTTGTAACGAGACACGATGGAACAACTCCAATGGAGCTCCATCAGGACTATCCGGGTCAGAAGAAACCTCCTCGTTCATCAATTAAAATCGTTAAAAAAAGAAAGGGCTTTATTATACGCGCGAAACCTATTGACATCCAGTAGAAATTTGCAATAATAACTCTCCATAAATCATTTAAAATTTATTACCATGGCAACAAAAGGAGGAGGTCCACCCCCAGAGCCAAGACACGTTAGATACACAGATGCCGGCACCGGCCCAAGCGCTGAAGAAATAGGCGCAGGAGGACGAGAAGCTGGGAAAAGACTCCGTAAACGCTCGCAAGGCCGTGGCCTTGGAGAGGATGGCCGATCAGACACCGCTGCAGAAGAAATGGAAGGTATGCTCCAAGAGGCCGTCGAAAGACAAAGAGCCGCCACAGGCAATCGATTCGACCTTGTAGAATTCTTGAGCAATACTTGGGAAGGAGCAGGAGAAAGATTAGACGACATTCTCGTTGCTCTTAGGTTAAGAAAAAGAGAGACTACCGGACCAGGAGAAGACAAATTATCTGCGTCTGCTAGAGACACTCTGGGGGAAATTCAACCAGACGATCGCTGGGCCACCGGCGGCCGTATCAACCAACCAGACCCAGACGAAGACCCCAAATAACCTCCTACATATCATCTTTCAAGCGGTCGATCTCATCCCTGAGTTCGGCCGCTTTTTCGAACTCCATGTTTTGCGATGCAAGATCCATCTCCGCCTCGAGTGAACGTAACAATCGCTGAACTTCATCTTTCGGGATTTTCTTCACATCATAGTGGCGAACCTGTTTCTTCGCTTCATCTTCCTTGTGCGACGCCAGATCTTTAACCGCCTTGATGATGGTTTCTGGCTTGATGCCATGTTTTTCGTTATATGCAGTTTGGACAGCACGACGACGATTGGTCTCCCCTATCGCCGCTTTCATCGCATCGGTCTCCTTGTCCCCATACATGATGACCGTTCCATTCACATTACGCGCCGCACGTCCAATCGTTTGAATGAGCGCGGTTTCGGACCGTAAAAAGCCCTGTTTGTCCGCATCCAAAATCGCAATCAACGACACTTCAGGCAAATCCAGTCCTTCACGTACCAGGTTAATTCCCACCACAACATCAAACTTCCCGAGCCGCAGATCGCGCAAAATCTCGATCCTTTCCATTGTATCCACTTCGGAATGCAAATACTGCACCCTCACACCTTTTTCACGTAAAAACTCAGTCAAATCTTCGGATGAACGTTTGGTAAGTGTGGTGATCAAAGTGCGCTCTTTAGCCTTCACGCGAACCTCAATTTCTCCCAACAAATCCAAAATTTGGCCCTCTGTAGGACGAACCACAACCTCCGGATCCAACAACCCAGTAGGACGAATAATCTGCTCCACGATGTCCTTCTTCTTAGTGTGCTCATACTCATATTTTGCAGGAGTAGCCGACACAAAAATCGCCTGATTCATGTGCCCCTCAAACTCTTCAAACTTAAGCGGTCGATTATCATGCGCCGACGGCAAACGGAACCCATACTCCACCAACGTATTCTTGCGACTGTAATTCCCGCTGTGCATCGCTCCAATCTGCGGAACCGTCATATGCGACTCATCGATCACCATCAAGAAATCGTCTGGGAAATAATCCAAAAGCACAGAAGGAGGTGCTCCCGGCTTCATCTTATGCAAATAACGTGTGTAGTTTTCAATCCCTTGGCAATATCCAGTCTCTTTGAGAATCTCCAGATCATATTCGGTGCGCGTTTTGATTCGCTCCGCCTCAAAATTCTTCCCCATTTTCTTCAACTCATGATACCGCTGCGCCAAATCTTCCTCGATCGCCCCAACCGCAGCATCGATCCGCTCTGGCGTGGTCACATCATGCTTAGCCGGGAAAATAAACACCGATTCCATCTCATTATAAATCTCTCCAGTAAACGAATCCACTTCTGTAATCCGTTCCACTTCATCCCCAAAAAACTCAACGCGATAAACCGAATCCTGACTAGGCGGGAAAATTTCAACCATATCACCCAACACATGAAACATCCCCTGCTTAAAATCGTTCTGCGAACGCGAATATTGCAAATCGGTAAGTTCACGCAACAACAAATCACGCTTCACTTCCTCTCCCACTTTAATTTCACGACTCAAGTCCAAATATTCACTCGGTGACCCCAGTCCATAGATACACGAAACCGACGCCACAATGATCACATCACGCCGCGTTAACAGATTAGATGTCGCCGCATGCCGAAATTTATTGATCTCCTCATTAATCGCCGCATCCTTCTCGATGAACGTGTCGGTCGTGGGATTATACGCCTCCGGTTGATAATAATCGTAATAA
>CAZEDN010000134.1:0-3633 GCA_964510905.1 uncultured Candidatus Peribacteria bacterium | reverse complement strand
TTTAGCAGCCTTCGCCATGGTCAACTTGTCACCCTTCTTGGAAATCTGGACCGTATCGCCCTCCTCAAAATCTCCATCGAGGAGCTTCTCCGCCAGCACATCCTCAACCATATCTTGCAGAACACGACGCGCAGGACGAGCCCCGTAATCGGGGTCATAACTTTCCTTCGCAAGGAAGTCGAGTGCTCCAGGAGAAAGCTTGATTTTAATGTGCTTGTCTTGGAGGCGCGCTTCCAGGTCAGAAAGGAGCAATTTAACGATATCCTTAAGGTTGTCATGCGTGAGCGGATGAAAAACCACAATCTTATCGATACGATTGATGAATTCAGGGCGGAAGTGATCGCGAAGGTCCTTCAAGATGTCTTCTTTCTTATCTTCAAACGCTTCCTCGGCACGCTTCAATTCGTCCGCTTCAAGCGTGAAGCCAATCGGCCCAGCCGACTCAGTGAGTTGACGAGCTCCAATATTAGACGTCATCACGATGATCGTATTTTTGAAGTCCACTTTTCGGCCCTTCCCATCCGTCAAAACACCGTCCTCCAAGATCTGAAGGAGCATGTTCATGACATCGGGATGAGCCTTTTCAATCTCATCAAAGAGCACCACGGAATAGGGACGTCGACGGACCATCTCGGTGAGCTGTCCACCTTCATCGTATCCCACATAACCGGCCGTAGTACCGACCAATCGAGAAGCATTGTGCCGCTCCATAAACTCGCTCATGTCGATCTTGATGAGCGCGTCTTCGTCATTGTACACCTCACGGGCGAGGGTCTTCACTAGTTCGGTCTTACCCACACCGGTTGGCCCCATAAAAATAAACGAAGCAATCGGTCGCTGAGGTGCCGAAACACCCACACGAGAGCGACGAATGGCCTTGGAGACCGCTCCGATGGCCTCTTCTTGACCCACAATGCGCGTCTTGATCAATTTTTCGAGGTTCTTGAGACGGGACACATCATCTTTCATGAGCTTGGTCACCGGAACCCCAGTGCTCTTAGAAAGCACATGAGCAATCGCTTCCGCATCGATGCGACCACGAAGTTCTTTAGGGACCTTCACACGACGTGCCTCCTCGATCTTTTCCATAAGTTTCAACTCGTCAGTACGCAGCATGGCCGCCTTTTCATAATCCTGACGAGACACCGCCTCCTCTTTCTTTTTGATGATTTTGTTGAGTTCCTTCTGATGTTTGACCAAATTTTTCTTGTCGCTCTTGAGGTTCATTCCTTTAAGCGAAGCCGCTTCATCCATCAAATCGATCGCCTTATCCGGAAGGAAACGATCGTTGATGTACCGTTTAGAGAGAAGGACTGCTGTATCGATCGCTTCATCGGTAATGACAAGATTGTGGTGGTCTTCATAAGCGGAGCGCAAACCACGCAAAATCGCAATGGTTTCTTCCTCGGCGGGCTCATCCACCATAACGGTCTGAAAGCGTCGCTCAAGGGCGCTGTCGTCTTCGATGTGCTTGCGATATTCGTTGGTCGTGGTGGCTCCAATGATCCGGATGTTTCCTCGAGAAAGCGCCGGTTTGAGGATGTTGGCCGCATCCAGGCTTCCCTCAGCCGATCCGGCACCCACTACCGTGTGCAGCTCGTCGATCAAAAGGATCACATTGTCCTGGGTGGCCGCCTCGTCGATGATCTGCTTGAGACGCTCTTCAAACTCTCCACGATACTTAGTCCCGGCCACAACCGATGCCATAGAAAGGGACAAAATTCGCTTATCCAACATGGTGTCGGGGACATCTTCCTTGACAATCGCTTGGGCCAACCCCTCAACAACGGCGGTTTTCCCCACGCCCGGTTCACCAATGAGCACAGGATTATTCTTAGTTTTTCGCTGCAAGATACTGATCGTACGTTCGATTTCCTTCTCACGGCCAATGATGGGATCCACTTTTCCTTGGCGATAACGATCCACCAAATCCTCTGTGAAATAGTCTAGAGCAGGGGTCTTCGATCCCTTGTCACCCTCCTTGGCCGGTGTCTTTGCATAAGACTCTTTTTCGCCACCCGAAATCACGCCCTGCAGTCCACTCAAGAAAAACTCAAGTGGGTTCGCTTGGCCCTCAGCGCCAGCAACTCCTGGGGCACCCGAAGGCCCCGGAGTGAACGGTTTCTGGCCACGCTTCAAATTCTCAAATGCCGCCTCTATTTCCTGTAAAACATCGACCGGGCGCACTTTCATGTTCTCTAGGATAACGGTGGCCGCAGTATTTTCTTGGCCCACCAATGCATGCAGAAGATGCTCTGTCCCCACAAACATATGGTTATTTCCCTGCGCGCACTTCACCGCATCCTCAATCACTTTTTTTGCAAATCCGCTCAACCCACTATCACCTTTAGCCCCCTTAGAAGGACCAGCAGCACGCCCCACCGTCTTTAAAACCAGGTTTACGTTGTCCAGCGAAACCCCAAAATTCATGAGGATGGACGCTCCCAACGAATTGGGCTGACTGAGAACACCGATCAGAATATGTTCGGTGCCCACATAATTGGTCTTGGTTTTTTTAGCCACTTCCTGAGCCACAACGAGAGCCTGCTTGGCCTCCTTAGTAAACTTTTCAAAGCGATTGTCTCCTTTATCTTTAGCCATTTTAGGTGGGGGAAGGATTAAAAATATATTTCATGTTCCATGAATTATAACACACTTTAACCAGGAATAGTACCGTTTAGGGCTTGCCTAAATAATAAGAATAAGGTGTAGTTACAACCTGAAATCTAGCACTCATAATTATAGAGTGCTAATCCGAAATGAGCAAGGTCAAATAAATGGCTAACCCTCGGTCGAAACGATGGACTCGGCCATGATCGTCATGTGGTCTTGGTAGGCGGCATCGCCGGTCAAGGTGTAACCGCTCGACTCATCTCGGGGAGCCTCGATGGTGAAAGTGTCACCACTGGCTTGCTCGGTGTACAGGGTGATGGGGGAGTCGAGCACGGTGAGAACCACAAGCGCATTGCTCGCGTCGGCCGGCTCATTGCTGAAGTAAAAATGGTCTCCCGAGCGACTATAATACCAACTCGAAGGATACTGCATTTGAAAATGAAGCGTAGCGCTCTCCAAAGCGCGATATCCTTCCAAGATAGTCACCGCTTGACCAGAAGAGGCATCCACCGATGTTTTCTCTTTCCCCTTGGCCTCATCCGTTCCCGAAACCAGGCTCCAATCGGTAAAGAACCCCTCCTTAAACACCGCCAAAACTTCAAAGTCGCCACCTCCTAAGTCACGCACCAAAATGCGCCCCACCGCATCATCGTCGGCGTATTCCACATATATATAGTCCGGCTCCACAAAATCATACTTGGTCGCGGTCCAATCGCCAGCATCCGGCACAAGGTTGTCCAGCTGAGATTCGATGGAAGTGATGACTGAACCCTGGTCATCTGGAGCCACATCAGGTTCGACAATTTCGATAGTCTCTTCTTCAATCATTTCCTCTTCAATCGTCTCCTCCTCAATCACCGGTTCGCGCACGCCATCTCTCAACACATCGAATGAAAACAGCATCTCATTGAAGAGGTTGGTGTGCTCGGTGCGTTTATCGAATTGAAGATTATCAAACGCCACAACAAAAACCGTAGAGCCTCCATCGATGTAATAAGTGATTCCATCTCCCATGACCTT
>CAZEDN010000133.1:0-3636 GCA_964510905.1 uncultured Candidatus Peribacteria bacterium | reverse complement strand
CTGAAAAGGAGCTGCAGGGGGTGGCTGACCGTATTCCTGAGTATTTGAAGAAAATCGAGGCGCGTGATCAGGGCTTCTATAAAGTGATCGATGATGAAACGGTGGCGAATGCGGTGGAAGATTACGTGTCCAAGGTGGATGGAAAGTTTGATCATGTGGTGATTTTGGGGATGGGAGGATCGGCGCTCGGTGCGCGTTGCCTGGGCGAATCGTTGGCGGCGCAGCCTAAGCCGGGACTGTTTGTTTTGGACAATGTCGATCCCACGCTTATTGCGACGGTTGAGACGATCATTGATCCAGAAAAGACGCTGTTTTTGGTGGTGAGCAAATCTGGGGAAACATTCGAAACGCAGGCGCTTTACTCGTATTTTAAGGAGAAGGGTAAACATTTTGTGTTCATTGGAGGGAAGAAGGCCGATTTTGAAATTCCGGAGAATGTGGGTGGCCGCTTCTCGGTTTTGACTGCGGCAGGATTGTTGCCGGCGCGTTTGATGGGAATCGATATTTGGGACCTTTTGGAAGGTGCACGCACCATGAGGGATGCGTTTTTATCCGAGACATTTGAAGAAAATATGCCGTTCCAATTGGCAGCGATTCAGTATTTGTTGGGCGAAAAAGGGAAAACAACGAATGTGATGATGCCGTACGCGCAACGCTTGGTCTCATTTACCGATTGGTGGCGACAACTTTTGGCGGAAAGCATTGGGAAAGATGGAAAAGGGCTCACCCCCTCCCGCGCCCTCGGCGTGACCGACCAACATTCTCAGCTTCAACTTTACAACGACGGTCCTAACGATAAATTTTTCTTATTTCTCAACGTAGAAGACCTGGGACTCGACCTTGCCACCGGCATGGACGACCTCACTTTCCACCAATTGCTTCTCACCGAAATGAAGGGCACCCTTCAATCACTCA
The DNA here is from genome assembly GCA_964510905.1 of uncultured Candidatus Peribacteria bacterium. GTDB lineage: Bacteria > Patescibacteriota > Gracilibacteria > UBA1369 > UBA12473 > CAZEDN01. The sequence goes on along the minus strand of CAZEDN010000133.1, from coordinate 2,721 downwards.
CAGAAAACGACAGACCCAACCTCACAATCAACATCGAACAACTGGATCCCACCACATTAGGCGCGTTATTCATGCTCTTTGAGGGCGCAACCGCGTTCCTCGGCGAATTCTATGGTATAAATGCGTTTGACCAACCGGGCGTTGAACGTTCTAAACAAATCACTAAAAAACTTCTATGAATCTTCCTCAACTTGGAGAACCGCTCTCCCCTGACCACGTTGCTTTTTTGAAAGCTTTTACACAGTCTTGCCGCCGTTCCATCGTTCGCATGGTGAAAAATTCGCAAAGCGGACATCCTGGCGGAGCGCTCTCGACCCTCGATTATTTGTCGACTTTATATGCGTTTATTGTGAGCCAGACCGGCGAGGACGTTGTTGTTTCTCATGGACACATTTCGCCTGCGGTTTATAGTGTCTTGGGGGAATTGGGGTACATCGACAAGGAAGATGTGATCACGAATTTTAGAAAGGTAGACACGGTTTGGGAAGGACACATCACTCGGCATGTTCCTGGCATTTTGTTTGGGACTGGACCTCTTGGGGCTGGCGTTTCTGCTGGTGCGGCGTTTGCCATGGCAGAGAAATTAAAAAAGACCGATCGAAAAGCATACTGTTTGATGGGCGATGGAGAAGTTCAAGAGGGGCAGGTGCACGAGATGATTCATTTTGCGCGGCATTATAAGTTGAACAATTTGGTACTGTTTGTGGATTACAATAAGGTGCAATTGACCGCGAGCTTGGAAGAGACCATGAACATTGATATCCCGAAGATTTTTGAGGCTGGACACTGGCATGTGATCAATGTTGATGGACATGATTTTGCGGCGATTTGGGATGCGATTTCTGAGGCGCAAAAGCAGGACAAGCCTGTGGTGATCATCGGGGATACTATTATGGGGAAAGGTGTTGGGATTATGGAGCCGGAAGGTGTGGCATTGAATCCAGCATGGCATGGATGTGCACCAAAGCCGGAACTGGCAGATAAGGAGCTCGAGACGCTTGTGGTTACGGACGAGGAGCAATCGTTGATCGATGCGTTTTTACCGTCCGTGAAGTGGCGACCAGAAAAACCTAATTTTGCGGAGAATTTGGCGAAGATGGATGTGAACACAGGCACGCCAATCGTGTACGAACCTGGGAGCGTTGCTGACTGTCGCGGTGCTTACGGAAAGGCCTTGCTCGATCTCGCGAAAAACAATGAAAACGTATTGGCGCTGACCGCCGATTTAGGCGGTTCGGTGATGACCAAGTTTGTAAAAGCGGAACTGCCTGCGCAGCACATCGAATGTGGCATCGCGGAGCAGCACATGGTGTCGCTGTCCGGTGGATTGAGCTTGAAAGGGTACATCCCCTTCTGTTCGACGTTTGGTGCGTTCATTAGCAGCCGAGCAAAAGATCAGGCCCGTGTGAACGACATCAATCAGTGCAACGTAAAGATGGTCGCGACGCACTGCGGCTTGTCTGTAGGAGAAGATGGCCCAACCCACCAAGCTATTGATGATGCTGGCTCATTCCTCGGGATGTTCCACACGATGGTAATCGATCCGGCCGATGCCAATTTAACCGATCGTATCATTCGGTATGTTGCTTCTCATTATGGAAACTTTTATGTACGCATGGGACGGCACAAAATTCCGGTCATCCTCAAAGAAGATGGATCGCTCTTCTACGATGAAAACTACGAGTACACATATGGCCGCTGTGATGTGATTCGAGAAGGATCGGATCTCACTTTAGTGGCGATTGGATCGATGGTTAGTGAATCGTTGGCCGCACTAGAATTCATTAAAGACCGCTCCGTTGAATTGGTGGCAGCAACTTCTATCAAGAAATTCGACCAAACATTGCTCGATTCTATCAAAAAGACTGGCCGCGTAATTACCGTGGAGGATCACAACACACTTTCTGGATTGGGCGGACAGGTAGCACGCTTCCTAGAAAAAGAAGGTATCCAAGTCGAATCGTTCAAAATGTTGGGAGTTGAAGAGTATCAACTCTCCGGCAAACACAGCCAATTGTACGAAAAAGCTGGGCTATCTCCCGAGGCGATTGCGAAAGCGTGTGGGGCGTAGGGTGTTGGTCGGCATGTTTTGCACAGTTTGTGTGTTTTTGCGCAATCTTTAACCCCCGCGTTCATCTTTTTGTTAGAAAATTTTAATGAATTTTTAATGAACCGTTTGTTGTGAAATGTTGGTGGGAATTTTCAAGTTGAAATGGATCTCTAGGGGTTGAAGGGTGAGTAAACTCTCACTATAATAAAAGAGCCTTTTCACTCCTTAAAATCCTCTCAAATGACACTTCTCACTCCCCACGAAAAACAGTTCCATCAACGATTCTCCGAGTATGGCCGTAATGCGCGTGAATGGCTGCGAAAATGCGCGCTGTTGTTGCCTGAAATTGATCGGCTGGATATTTGGAAGAAGAAGGGTTTTGGGAGCATCTATGAATACGCGGCCAAGTTAGCGGGGATGAGTAAAAACTCGGTTCGGGAGGCGCTGCGTGTTATGAAACATATTGAGGACAAACCTGAACTTAAAAAAGTGCTGGAAGAGAAGGGTATTAACAGCGTACGACCTGTGGCTACGATTGCAACCGAGGAGACGGATGCGTTTTGGGCGCAAAAAGCAAGGGATATGCCCAAAAATACTTTGGAAACTTATGTGAGCGATTATGAAACTCCCCGCCCTTACGGACGGGGTTTCCCGGCTTCGCCGTAGCTGCG